>NZ_JAJSZC010000030.1:33793-50438 GCF_036815105.1 Streptomyces sp. IBSBF 3136 | reverse complement strand
GGGGGCGGCCCGTGCGGGTGGACACGGGTGGGGGTGTGTGCCTCCCGCGGGGCCCGGCCCCGCGTAGGGTTCCGGACTCTAACCGCCCGCCACCGCATGCGGACGGCCCGCCGGGGAAACTTCCCCCCCCCGAGGGAACCGGTGCATCCCGTTACCGGTCACCGGCTCCCGCGAGCCTCACCAGTCGCTGCGCGACGAGGAGTTCGACATGAACTTGCGCACGATGTAGATCAGTCCACCGACCAGGGCGACGAAGATCAGCGCCTTGAAGAGCAGGGCGATCACGAAGCCCACGACGGTCGCTATCAGGCCACCGAACACGACCAGGGCGATGACCGGCACCGCGACCCACTTCACCCACCACGGCAGCCCCGCGAAGATCTCTCGCATTTGCCCTCGTCCCTTGCGTCCCGGAGCGTCCACGGCGCGTCGTGCGCTGCCGCCGGACGCGGTTCTCGATGTCTGCCTCGATGCTAGGGCGCCGGAGGGTCCCACGGACGCCTCGCGCCCCTTGTCCTCCCCTGACCCGCCCCCTAGGGAACCCCGAGGGCCGGGCTCACGCCTCAGGCGGAGAGAAGACGACCAGGACCCGCAGGTCCTCGCTGATGTGGTGGAACTTGTGGGCGACGCCGGCCGGCACGTACACGACACTGCCGCGCGCCACCTGCGTGGTCTCCAGACCGACGGTGATCGAGGCGCGGCCGCTGACGACGACGTAGACCTCGTCCTGCTGATGCGGCTTCTGCGGGTCGTGCTCGCCCGCGTCGAGCGCGTACAGGCCGACCGACATGTTCCGCTCCCGCAGGAACTGCAGGTAGGCCCCGTCGTTGGCGGCCCGCTCCGCCTCCAGTTCGTCCAGCCGGAATGCCTTCATCGATTTGCCGCCCTCGCCCCACTGCTCGCCGTCGATCCCGTCTGCCACGATCAGACACATGAAGAATTTCGTAGTCAAGACGATCGCCAACGCGGGCGCCCTGGCGGTCGCCGTGTGGCTGCTCGACAAGATCACCCTCACCGGTGACAGCACCGGCAAGAAGGTCGGCACGCTGATCGTGGTCGCGCTGATCTTCGGACTGGTCAACTTCCTGGTCAAGCCGATCGTGAAGGTGCTGACCTTCCCCCTGTTCCTCCTGACCCTCGGGCTGATCACCCTGGTCGTCAACGCGCTGATGCTGCTGCTGACGTCGTGGGTGTGCGGCAAGCTCGATCTGAGTTTCCACGTGGACGGCTTCTGGGCGGCCGTGTTCGGCGGTCTGATCATCTCGGTCGTCTCCTGGGCGCTGAACCTCGTCCTGCCCGACGAGGACTGAGCACGCCATGACCTACCGCGTCTGTTTCGTGTGCACGGGCAACATCTGCCGCTCCCCCATGGCCGAATCCGTCTTCCGCGCGCGGGTGGCCGAGGCCGGTCTCTCGGACCTGGTGGAGATCGACAGCGCCGGCACCGGCGGCTGGCACGAGGGGGAGGGCGCCGACCCGCGCACCGTCTCGGTCCTCGACGAGCACGGCTACGGCACCGCGCACACCGCGCGCCGCTTCCAGCCGTCCTGGTTCGCCGACCGCGACCTGGTGATCGCCCTGGACACCGGGCACCTCAAGGCCCTGCGCCGGCTCGCGGCAGGCGAGGAGGACGTCCGCAAGGTGCGTCTGCTGCGCTCGTACGACCCAGCGGCCGGCGACGACCTCGACGTACCGGACCCCTACTACGGGGGCCGCGACGGGTTCGAGGAGTGCCTTGAGATGGTGGAGGAGGCGAGCACCGGCCTGCTCGCCGCTGTACGGGAACGACTGGAGGGACGGGCCGCATGAGCGGGACCACCGAGGACGCGGACCACATCGGCGACGGCACGCGCACGGTACGGGCCGGGCTGCCCGAGCCGGTCAAGCACGAACCGACCCTGCCCGGGCCGGTCTTCGCCGCCCACTTCCACCTGCCCGGCGACGTCACGGGGCCGTACTCCTACGGCCGCGACGACAACCCCACCTGGACGCTGCTGGAGCGTGCCATCGGCGAGCTGGAGGCGCCCGGGCGGGACGACGTCGAGACGCTGGTGTTCGCCTCCGGCATGGCGGCGATCTCCTCGGTGCTGTTCTCGCAGCTGCGCGCCGGCGACGCGGTCGTCCTGCCCTCCGACGGCTATCAGGTGCTTCCACTGGTCCGCGCCCAGCTGGAGGCGTACGGCATCGAAGTGCGCACCGCGCCCACGAGCGGCGACGCCCAGCTGGAGGTCCTCGACGGCGCGCGCCTGCTGTGGATCGAATCGCCGTCGAACCCGGGGCTCGACGTGTGCGACATCCGGCGGCTGGCGGAGGCGGCGCACGCGCGCGGCGTCCTGGTGGCCGTGGACAACACCCTCGCCACCCCGCTCGGGCAGCGCCCGCTGGAGCTGGGCGCGGACTTCTCGGTGGCCAGCGGCACCAAGCAGCTGACCGGGCACGGTGACGTGCTGCTGGGCTACGTGGCCGGGCGCGACGCGGAGGCGATGGCCGCCGTACGCCGCTGGCGCAAGATCGTCGGTGCGATCGCCGGTCCCATGGAGGCCTGGCTCGCGCATCGCTCCATCGCCACGCTCACCCTGCGGGTGGAGCGGCAGAACGCGACAGCCCTCGCCGTCGCCGAGGCGCTGCGGCAGCGGCCCGAGGTGTCCGGGCTGCGCCATCCGGGACTGCCCGACGACCCCTCGCACAAGATCGCCTCGCAGCAGATGCGCCGCTACGGCTGCGTCGTCTCCTTCACGCTCCCCACGCGCGCGCGTGCCGAGCGTTTCCTGGAGGCACTGCGCCTGGTGGAGGACGCGACGAGTTTCGGCGGTGTGCGCTCCACGGCCGAACGCCGCGCCCGCTGGGGCGGGGACCCGGTCCCGGAGGGGTTCATCCGCATGTCCGTCGGTGCCGAGGACCCCGAGGACCTGGTGGCGGACGTGCTGCGGGCACTGGACGAGTCGGCCCAGTGACCGCACCGGGCCGCCCGGTGGTTCTGCGGGCGGTCCGAACCTCCCCCCTCGTGGCTCGGACCGCCCCGGTTCCGCGCGCGAAGAACCGCGCGAACAAGGCTAGTTGACTCTATGTCAGTGTCCAATCACGCTAGCGACAGAGACCTATCGACTTATTTATAGTTGGGGCCTGCCCGGGGCCGGAGGAGGCAGGGAAAGGGGAGGGCGTGCCATGGACGTGGCCTTGCTGCGCACCTTCGTCACCGTGCACCGGGCTGGTTCCTTCACCCGCGCCGCCGCCCTGCTGGGTCTCTCCCAGCCGGCCGTCACCTCCCAGATCCGCACGCTGGAGCGCCAGCTGGGCCGCCCCCTGTTCCTGCGGCAGGCCCGTGGGGTGACGCCGACGACCATCGGCGACGAACTGGCCCACAAGGCCGCCCCGCACCTCGACGCTCTGGTGGAGATAGCGGAGAGGGGGCTGGACGACGAGTCCTCGTTGCGCACCCTGCATCTCGCCGGCCCGCCCGAGTTCACGGCCGAGCGCGCTCTTCCCGCCCTGACCGAACTCACCGGCGACGACGGCCAGGGCTTCGCGCTGCGCGCCTCCTTCGGCACCGCGGAGGAGACGCTGGAGGGGCTGGCGGCCGGCCACCACGATCTGGCCATCAGCACGGTCAGGCCCCGCGGCGCCCTGCTCACCGCGACTCCGCTGTGCGACGAGGAGCACATGCTGGTCGCCGCCCCGCGCTGGGCCGAGCGGATCGGCCCGCCGGCGCTGCGCCGCAAGGGGGCGGCCGCCCTGGAGAACCTGCCCGTCGTGGAGGTCCACGAGTCGCTGCCCTTCGTCTCGCGCTACTGGGCCTCCGTCTTCGACTCGCTCCCGGCCGCCTCGGGCACGGTGATCGTCCCCGATCTGCGCGCGGTGCTCGCCTGCACGATCGCGGGCGCCGGCCTCACGGTGCTGCCCCGCTATCTGTGCGCCCGCGCCCTGGAGCGCGGCGACATCGTCACCCTGCACGATCCGGCGGTCCCGCCGCTGCGCACGTACTTCCTGGCGGTGCGCACCGGAACGCTGGCCATGCCGCACATCGCCCGGGCCCACGACTGGCTTTTGCGGGCCGCCGCGGGCTGGTGCTGAGGCGACGGCCCGGCGGTTCACACGCTGCGCTCGCCTGATGTCGCTTGCGATGTTTCACGTGGAACCAGCCGGGCCACATTTCTCCCATGACCGTCCGACCCGTGGTCAAGCGCACCGCCCGTGCCGTCCTGCTGGACGGTGACGACCTGATCCTGATCAAGCGCACCAAGCCCGGCATCGATCCCTACTGGGTCACTCCCGGTGGCGGGGTCGAACCCGAGGACCCGACCGTCGTCGACGCCCTGCACCGCGAGGTGTACGAGGAACTCGGCGCCAAGATCACCGACGTCGTGCCCTGCTTCGTGGACACCGTGGAGCACATCGGCGACGACGGCGGCGCGACCGGCGTGAAGGTCCAGCACTTCTTCGTCTGCCGACTGGGGTCCATGGACCCCGCCTTGCGCCACGGCCCCGAGGTGGAGGAACCGGCGGGCGAGTACGAGATCGTCCGGGTGCCGTTCACCCGGGTCGGGATCGCCTCCGTCCATCTCGTCCCGCTGTCGCTGCGGCACTATCTGGACGGCAACATCGAGGGCGTACGGGCCATGCACGCGCCGGACCTGGGGTAGGCCGGCCGGTCAGTGTCCGGCGGAGATCGGATCCTCGACTTGGTCGTGCCGTATGCGGTCCCGCGGAATCCCCATGTCCCGCAGGACGTGGACCCCGCTGCGGATCATCCCGGGCGGTCCCGAGATATAGGCGTCGTACTCGCGCCACGGGCCGTACCGGCGAACCGCATCCGGTAGCCGCAGCGGTGCCTGCCGGTCGGTCACCGCCCGCACCGATAGCCATGGATGGCTCTCCCGCAGACCGAGCAGGGTGTCGATGTCGTACAGGTCGCGGTCGGTGCGCGCGCCGTAGAAGACCGCGACCGGCCGGCGGCGGCCGTGCTCGGCCACGTCCTCGACGAGGGCCTTGATGGGCGCGATGCCGGTGCCGCCGCCCAGGCAGAGCAGCCCGCTGACGGTGGTGTGGTCGACGGTCATCGAACCGGCCGGCGGGCCCAGCCTGATGACGTCTCCGGGCCGTGCGCGGCGCACCAGGGCGTGGGAGACCCAGCCGGCCGGGACGGCCTTCACATGGAACGTCAGCAGTCCGTCCGGACGCGGCGCCGACGCGAAGGAGTAGTGCCGCCAGACCCTCGGCCACCAAGGGGTCTCCACACCGGCGTACTGCCCGGCGAGGAAGGGGTACGGCCGGTCCGGGCGGACCGTGAGGACGGCGACGTCGGGGGTCCTGAGGTCGTGCGCGACGACCTCGGCGTGCCACCAGGCCGGCGCCCGCATCTCGTCCGCCGCGGCGGCGTCGATCATCACCTGGGACATCGACCGGTAGGCCCGTACCCAGGCCGCCTCGGTGTCCGCGTCCCAGATCCGGGTGGCGTACTGGCTCAACGCCCCGATGAGGCATTCCCCCACGGCCGGGTAGTGCTCGGCGAGGGTGCCGTACTTCCGGTGCCCACGGCCGAGCTCGCGCAGGTAGCCGACGAGGACGGGTGTGTCGTCGAGGTGTTCGGCGGTCGTGAGCAGCGCCTTCAGCAGCCGGTCGCGCTGCACGTCCATCGCGGCCGGGAACAGCGGCCGCAGTTCGGGGTGGCGGACGAAGAGGAGCGCGTAGAAGTAGGAGGTGACCTCGTCGGCGATCGGGGCGATCTCGGCCATCGTGCGGCGGATGACGAGCGCGTCCGGGGACGCCCCTTCCCGGTCACCGTCCCGCGGCCGGGGCGGGGACGTCCTGGGCGTGGCGAACCAGCCCTCGCCGTCCGGTGTGCCGTTTCCTCCCGACGTGGTGGTCGGAGCGTCCATGTGCCCTCGCCTCGAACGTCTTGCGGTCGGTCTGCGCACCTGCGTCCGAAGGCACGCGCTTCCCCCCGTCGAGCGACCGGCCCGGGATGCGCCCCATCCCGTTCCGGACGCGGACCGGAGTCGACCCTACCGGCCGCCGTCCCGCGGACAGGTCCCGTCTCTCCTCCCGAGGCGACTGCCCCGCGGCGGACGACGGATACCCCCAACCTCCGAGCGGCCAAGGCCCTTTCGCGACCCCGCACCGGATGCCTACCGGTGCGGACACAGGGGGCGGGCCGGGCGGACGGACGCCGCGCCGACCGCGGCGCGAAGCGGTACGGCGGCAAACGGATTTCGGTCCATGGGACGGCGCGAGAGGCCACGGCATGGCCAAAAGCATCCGCGTCTCCGGCCAAACGGGTGGACGCCGGGGGTGCCGGTCGGACAGCCTGACCTGCGTGCCGACTCCTTCTCCCGCCGCTCTTCCCGTCCGCCGTCTGACGCTCCGCGATCTCCACGCCTGCGCCGACCTGTCCGAGGACCGGGGGTGGCCACGCGAGGAGCACAAGTGGGGCCTGCTCCTCACCGCGGGCAGGGGCCACGGCATCGACGACCCGGACGGCGGGCTCGTCGCCGCGTGCGTCGTCACGGAGTACGGCACCTGGGAACGGACGGACCTCGGGGCCATCGGCATGGTCCTCGTGGCCGAACGCCACGCCCGCAAGGGCGTCGGGCGACGGCTGATGCGGCACGTCCTGGCGGCCATGGGCACCACCCCGCTGACGCTGCACGCCACGCCCTACGGACGGCCGCTCTACGAGGAGCTGGGCTTCAAGGTCACGGGCCGGGCGGAGATGCTGCGGGGGCGCTTCGTGCCCGGCGGGCGGCAGCCAGAGGTGGCGACGCGTGCCGCCACGGCGGAGGACCTGCCCGCGGTCCTGCGGCTCGACGAGGAGGTGTTCGGCGCCGACCGCACCCCGCTGATCACCCGCCTGCCCGCGTTCGCCGACCGGTTGCGGGTGGCCGAGGACGGCGGCCGGATCATCGGCTACGCGGCCGCCTGGCCCAACGAGGACACCCATGTCGTCGGCCCGCTGATCGCCCGGGACACCGAGACGGCCAAGGCCCTCGTCGCCTCGCTCGCGGCCGACTCGGACCGCCGGCTGCGCACCGACATCGACGTACGCCACGAGGAGCTGCTGGCCTGGGCCAAGGAGCGGGGTCTGACGTCCGTGGCCTTCAACGACGTCATGACCTACGGCGTCACGGAGCTGCCGGGGGACTGGACGCGCAGGTTCGCGCCGCTCACGGTCGCCGCGGGCTGAACCGCCACGAAACCGATGCCGGTCACCGCTCGCGAGCGGTGACCGGCATCGGCCGTGCGTCGGCCAGGTCAGACGAGCGCCCGGACCGCAGCGGTGGCGAAGCCGTGGTCCTGGTCCGGCGCGCCGCCGCCGACGCCGATCGCGCCGATCAGACGGCCGTCGCGGTGCAGGGGGAGGCCGCCCGCGATGAACAGCAGGGGCCGGTCGAGGGCCGTGGGCAACGTGTGGAAGAGGCCGCCGGGCTGGACGGCGTCGACGAGGTCGGCGGTGGCGGCGTCGAGCTGGAGCGCCGTGTAGGCCTTTCGGGTGCTGGTCTCACCGGAGATCAGCACGGCACGGTCGTCCCGCCGGAAGGCCAGCAGATGGCCGCCCGCGTCCAGCACGGTGACGCTGACCGTGACTCCGGCTTCCTCGGCCGCTCGGCGGGCCGTGGCGACGAGCAGCTCTGCGTCCTCGGTGGTGAGCGGGGCGACGGTGGTGGTGCTCATGGGGCGTTCTCCTCGTGCGGTGGTGCGACGTCGCGTGAAAGGGGTGAGGTGGCGGTGCCGGACCCGGCGCGCCTTGTGCCGTGGTGGTCCGGGCCAGGTCCGGTGTGCGGTTCCGGACGCCCGTGGTCCGGGCCCGGCTCAGTGGTGGACGGGGGTGCGCTGTCCCGCGGGGGCTCCGGAGGCCACCACGGCGCTCCGTGCGCCGTCACGGCGCTCCAGGGCGGCCGAGAGGACGGCGAGGACCAGGGCGGACGCGGCAAGGGCGGCGCCGACCCAGTTCGGGGCGGTGTAGCCGAAGCCGGCCGCGATCACCAGGCCGCCGAGCCACGCGGACAGGGCGTTGCCGAGGTTGAAGGCGCCGATGTTCACGGCCGACGCGAGTGTCGGGGCGCCGTGTGCCTGGTCGAGGACGCGTTTCTGCAGGGGCGGCACGGTCGCGAAGCCGAGGGCGCCGATCAGGGCGATGGCCACGGCGGCCGCGATCTTGTTGTGCGCGGTGAGGGTGAACAGCGCGAGGACGACGGCCAGGGCGCCCAGCGAGACGTACAGCATGGGCATCAGCGCGCGGTCCGCGAACCTGCCGCCGACGAGGTTGCCGCCGACCATGCCGAGGCCGAACAGGACCAGAAGCCAGGTGACCGAGCCGTCGGCGTAGCCGGCCGCGTGGGTCATCATCGGGGCGATGTAGGTGACGGCCGCGAAGACTCCGCCGAAGCCGAGCACGGTCATCGCCATGGCGAGCAGGACCTGGGCGTTCTTGAAGGCGGCCAGTTCGTGGCGCAGGTGGACGCCCTCGGGCCGGGGCATGTCGGGCACCAGCCGGGCGATGCCGGCCAGGCCGACGAGGCCGAGGGCCGCGACGACGGCGAAGGTGACGCGCCAGCCGACGTGCTGGCCGACGAGCGTGCCCAGCGGGACGCCGATGACGTTGGCGACGGTCAGGCCGGTGAACATCATGGCGATGGCCCCGGCCTTCTTGTGGGGAGCCACCAGCCCGGCCGCGACGACCGAGCCGATGCCGAAGAAGGCGCCGTGCGCGAGGGAGGCGACGACCCGTCCGATCAGCATGACCGAGAAGGCGGGTGCCACGGCGGAGAGCAGGTTCCCGGCGATGAACAGGCCCATGAGCAGCATCAGCATGCGCTTGCGCGGGACCTTGGTGCCGAGGACGGTCATCAGCGGGGCGCCGATGACCACGCCGAGGGCGTAGCCGGTGACGAGCAGGCCCGCCGTGGGGATGGAGACCCCGAAGTCGCCCGCGACCTCGGGCAGCAAGCCCATGATCACGAATTCTGTGGTGCCGATTCCGAAGGCCCCGATCGCGAGGGCCAGAAGCGCGAGAGGCATGGGGTGGGTACACCTTCCCGGACGATTGCAGGAGCGCTTTGCGTGCGTTCACAATAGTTGCAGACGCGGGCTAACTGCAAGCGCAGGATATTGCGAATGTGCTCTACCCTGGACTCAGCCGCTCCGGGACGGAGGAGAACGCCCATGACAGCGACGGACCCCGCGCTCACCGCACTGGCCCAGGGCTGGTGCGCCCTCTCCCTGCTGCACGGGAGGATCGAGGCGCACATCGAACGCGCCCTGCAGGGCGGGCACGACCTGAGCGTGCGCGAGTACTCCCTGCTGGACGTGTTGAGCCGGCAGCACGACGGCGAGGGCGGCCATCTGCAGATGAAGCAGGTCGCCGACGCGGTGGTCCTGAGCCAGAGCGCCACCACCCGCCTGGTGACCCGCTTGGAGGACCGCGGGCTGCTGGAGCGCTATCTGTGCCCCACCGACCGTCGCGGCATCTACACCAACGTCACCGAGGCAGGTCTGCGCCTGCTCGAACAGGCGCGGCCGACCAATGACGCCGCCCTGCGAGAGGCGCTGGACGAGGCGGCGAAAGACACCGAACTCGCCCCCCTGGTCCGCGTCGTGGAGTCCCTGAACGTGCCCGCATAGGGTGCGGGCATGGGAGATCTTGAGATACGCCGTGCGGCCGCGGCCGACGTCCCCGCCATCGTCGGCATGCTCGCCGACGACCCGCTGGGCGCCCAGCGGGAGTCACTCGACGACATGACGCCGTACCTGGCGGCGCTCGAACGGCTGGACGCGGACCCCAACCAACACCTCGTCGTGGCCGTCCGAGAAGGCCGTGTCGTGGGCACCCTCCAGCTGACCGTCATCCCCGGACTCTCCCGCAAGGGAGCGACCCGATCGATCATCGAGGGCGTACGCATCCACGCCGACGAGCGCGGCAGTGGCCTGGGCACCCAGCTCATCGAGTGGGCGGTCGAGGAATCCCGGCACCAGGGCTGCCAACTGGTGCAGCTGACCTCCGACAACAGCCGCACCGACGCCCACCGCTTCTACGAGCGGCTCGGCTTCACCGCGTCACATGTGGGCTTCAAGCTCCCGCTCTGACCGAGCCAGGGGCCGGGGCGAAACCGGCTCGGGGGGAGGCCCAGGTGGCGGCGCGGGTGTTTCACGTGAAACACCCGCGCTCGTGGATCAGCCGATCACGACACCGGTCGCCGGTCAGTACGCGAGCCCGCGCCAGCCCTCGGGATCCACCCCACCGGGCACCTCTGCTCCCTCCTCGTAGGGCTGCCGGGTGAACACGAACGACCCGAGGTCCAAGTGGCTCACGGAACCGTCCGGCCGCCGTACGGCCCGAAGCAGCTCTCCCGCGTAGTAACCCTCCAGCCCGGTCCAGGTGCCGTCCCCCTCCGCCCGGAACCGCGCACGGCGGCCCGCGCCGGAGATCGGCCCAAGGGAGACAAGGCCGTCGGCCGTCATCCGCAGGGCGAAGGCCTGAGTCCCCCAATACCACTGACCGGTCAACTCGAGCACCGCCGGGTCGACTTCACGCAGCGGACGCCACGGCGCGGGAATGCGGGGCTCGGCCTCGGCGACGATACGCACGAGGTCGGCCCCCACGGCCGACAGCATGGGCCCCGATGTGCAGTTGGCCAGCACCACGGCCGCCACGTCGTCCTCGATGCCGATGCTGAGATTGGCCAGGAACCCCGGCAGCGAGCCGGAGTGCCCCACGATCAGCCGGCCGTCACGGTTCTGGATCTGCATGCCCAGTCCGTACGTGGCGCCGTCCACGACATCGGAGGCCTCGGCGGGAGCCGCCGGGGTGCGCATCTCCCGCACCGACTCCGCGCTCAGCACCCGGTCGTCCCCCCGGGCCAGGAAGACGGCGAACCGGGCGAGGTCGCCGGTGGTGGACCACAGCTGCCCGGCCGGCGCCATCCGGCCGAGGTCCTCAACCGGTTCGGGCAGCAGGGCGTCGGCCCACGGGTGCACCGCCCAGCCGCCCGCGGACGGCGCCTGCGGCTGACCGCTGGTCCGCTCCAGACCCAGGGGCTGGAGCACCTCCCTCTCCAGCACTTCCGCCCAGGGCGCGCCGCGCAACTCCTCCACGAGAGCACCGAGCAGCGTGTAGCCGGGGTTCGAGTAGTGGTGCCGCCTGCCGACGGGATGGAGCAGGGGACGCTCACCGAGCACGTCGTCCAGTCCGGGCCGCAGCGAGCCCGGAGTGCGCTCCCACCACGGCCCTGGCGACTCCGCGGCCAGACCGCCGGTGTGCGCGAGCAGTTCGGCGATGGTCGCCTCCCCCGCGCCGGTGCCCGGCAGATACTTCTCCAGCGGATCACCGAGGTCGAGCAGGCCCTCGTCGCGCAGCCGCAGCACCAGTACGGCGGTGAAGGTCTTGGTGATCGAACCGATCCGGTACTGCACGTCCTCGTCCGGCGCGTGACCGTCCACCGAACTCCGCGCCCCGTGCCACACGGCCCGCCCGTCCCGCACGACCGCCGCGACCAGTGAGGGCGCACGCCCCTCGGCCTGCGCGACGGCGATCCGGTGCAGCAACGCTCGCCGCGTGCCGGGCAGCAACTCTTCCTGGTATGTCGTCATGCCCCTAGTCCACCGGGCGGGCCGACCCGCGTCGAGTTCATTTCGTCCACCCGAATCGGGGCTGAGCGGGCCTCCGGCCGAATCCGGGACCCCCTTCCGACCGTTATGAGGACCCGTAGGCCCCCGTACTTCCACTCCGTTAGCATGTTCGAACTCATGGCGATCACCCTCATCGCCCGTCCCACACGGGAAGGCCCTGCCCTTCAGCACGATGAGCAAGTTATGTGACCAGAATCTAGAAAACCGGCCGAAGAATTGACATCTATAACATCGCGGACGTTTTCGCGAATAAACGGGGCAATCGCATCCTCGGCATGGCGCCGACCACAGATGATCCTGTGGGCCGTCGCGGGGGTGACGACTCTTGGGTTCCTCGTCGCGCTGGAGATCGCGGCACGGCACTACGGCCTGCCGGGGCCGCTCACCAACCAGGCGAAAGAAGTACTGTTCGCCCCGAAGTCGGGGCCCCTGCTGTACGCCAGCATGGCGTTGATGATGGTGGTCCTGCCGCGTCGGCAACGGTTCGTCGCGGCCGCCGCCGCGGTCGGCATCGACATCGTCTTCTTCCTGGTGCGCTGGGCGGTCGACGCCAAGATGATGTTCGGCAACGGCGCGCTGTGGGTCGTCCTGGCCTATGCCGTCATCGCCGTCACCCGCCGCACCGGCCAGGAGCGCCTCCTGCTACTGAAGGGCGTCGGGCTGGCCCTGCTGCTGGTCACGGGCCGCAAGACCGGTGACGCCTGGCTGCTCATCACGTCCAAGACCCGCCCGACGGTGCTCGACCCCTACGTGGCGACCGCCGATCACGCGCTGGGCGACCCGTCGTGGCTTGCGGGCCGGATCGTCCGGGCCACCGGCACGGTCGGCTCCCACGTCCTCGACTACGTCTACATCCAGCTCGCGGTGGCCGCGGTCGTCGTCGCGCTGTACCAGCTGCGCAACGTGGCGGCGGAGGGCCGGTTCCCGCGCCATCACCTGGTGCGCACGTTCCTGGTGATCGGCCTGCTCGGGCCCGGCATCTACATGATCTTCCCGGTGGTGGGCCCGGTCTTCGCCTACGGCACCGACGGAGGACACTGGGCGGTCGCCGACCTGTGGCCGAACACCCCGCCGGTGAACGCGCCGTATCACATGCCGTTCGACCGGATAACCCCGCGCAACTGCATGCCCAGCCTCCACACCGCATGGGCCACCACGATTTTCGTGCATTCCCGCAAGGGCCCGCGCGCACTGCGATTCGCCGGCACGTTCTGGCTGATCGCCACGCTCGGGGCGACGCTGGGCTTCGGATACCACTACGGCGCCGACATCATCGCCGGTGTGGTGTTCGCGCTGACGATCGAGGCGGCTCTGCGCGCGCAGGCACGCGGCTGGGACCGGTCCGCGATGCAACTGGCCATGCACGGCACAGCGGTGTTCAGCGCGCTTCTGCTGTCCTACCGCTACCTCCCCGAGAAGATGGCCGCGCACCCCTGGGTGTTCGGACCCCTTCTCCTGCTGGCGATGGTCTCGGTCGTGCACGGCTACATACGGACCACCAGGCTGTGGGAACCGGCGGTCGCGCCGGCGCCGCGGCCGGAACCGCAGCCCGAACCTGCCTGAGGCACCCGGCGCGAGGCCCCGGGTGCCCCGCGCAGTGGATCAGGTCTGGGCCATGTCCACGAAGCGGGAGTAGTGGCCCTGGAAGGCGACGGTGATCGTCGCCGTGGGGCCGTTTCGGTGCTTGGCGACGATCAGGTCGGCCTCGCCCGCCCGGGGGGACTCCTTCTCGTAGGCGTCCTCGCGGTGCAGCAGGATCACCATGTCGGCGTCCTGCTCGATGGAGCCCGACTCACGCAGGTCCGAGACCATCGGCTTCTTGTCGGTGCGCTGCTCGGGGCCACGGTTCAGCTGGGAGAGCGCGATGACCGGGATCTCCAGCTCCTTGGCGAGCAGCTTGAGGTTACGGGACATGTCCGAGACCTCCTGCTGACGGCTCTCGGCGCGTTTGGAGCCACCGGACTGCATCAGCTGGAGGTAGTCGATGACGACCAGCTTCAGGTCGTTGCGCTGCTTCAGCCGGCGGCACTTGGCGCGGATCTCCATCATCGACAGGTTCGGGGAGTCGTCGATGTACAGCGGGGCGGCCGAGACGTCCGGCATCCGGCGGGCGAGCCGGGTCCAATCCTCGTCGGTCATCGTGCCGGAGCGCATGTGGTGCAGGGCCACACGGGCCTCGGCGGACAGCAGACGCATGGCGATCTCGTTGCGGCCCATCTCCAGCGAGAAGATGACGCTGGGGAGGTTGTGCTTGATCGAGCAGGCTCGCGCGAAGTCCAGCGCGAGCGTCGACTTACCCATGGCGGGACGGGCCGCGATGACGATCATCTGGCCCGGGTGAAGGCCGTTCGTCAGCGAGTCGAAGTCCGTGAACCCTGTGGGCACACCCGTCATCTCGCCGCTGCGCGAGCCGATCGCCTCGATCTCGTCGAGGGCGCCCTCCATGATGTCGCCGAGCGGCAGGTAGTCCTCGCTGGTGCGCTGCTCGGTGACGGCGTAGATCTCGGCCTGGGCGCGGTTGACGATCTCGTCCACGTCGTCGTCGGCCGCGTATCCCATCTGCGTGATACGGGTGCCGGCCTCGACCAGGCGGCGCAGGACCGCGCGCTCGTGGACGATCTCCGCGTAGTACTCGGCGTTCGCCGCCGTCGGCACGGTCTGGACCAGGGTGTGCAGGTACGACGCCCCGCCCACCTTGTTGATCTCGCCGCGCTTGGTGAGCTCGGCGGCGATGGTGATGGGGTCGGCCGGCTCGCCCTTGGCGTAGATGTCGAGGATGGCCTGGTAGATGGTCTCGTGGGCCGGCTTGTAGAAGTCGTGGCCCTTGAGGATCTCGACGACGTCGGCGATGGCGTCCTTGGACAGCAGCATGCCGCCCAGGACGGACTGCTCGGCGTCCAGGTCCTGGGGCGGCACCCGCTCGAAGGAGGAGCCCCCGCCGTCCCAGCCGCCGCTCTCCCGGCCCCGGTCGTGCTGTTCGTCACGACCCCGTCCACCGTCGCTGCGCCGACGGGAGGCGGGCAGACGATCGCTGGGCCCACTGTCGGCCCACGGATCGTCCAAGGGCTCGGAAATGCTCACCGAGCCACCTCCTCCCGTCCGCACGGCGGACCTCGCCGTGCCCTCTGTTCTACGGCACGACACTGACAAATGAGAGGCCCAACTCCGGTTCTGACGCGTCGGTTTTGTCGGGTTTCCCTGGTCGACGCAAGGAGCGGGCGCCGGACCACGGTAGGCCCCTCGGCACCGTCAGCCAATCTGGTTATCCACAGGCCATGTGGACGACGGCCCCGATGCTGTGGAGAACCCGCCGAAACCTGTGCACGACCCGGTGGACAGCCCTGTGAACAAGCCCTCGATCACCCTTACCAGAAGTGTCTGACCTGCGCTTTTATCTACCACCGCCTGTGCAGAAGAAAAACTTTCCCACTCGGGCCAAGATCGGCTCGAACGGTGTGCGTATACACACGCGCCGGAACTTGAGGTAAGGGCCAATAGCGCTTTGCATCTCTTACCTGTGGACGATTAGATTAGTGGTCATGACACAGGCTCCAGCGATCCCCCAGGCCAGACACCGCCGGCACGACCGAGAGATCATCGCACTGGCCGTCCCGGCCTTCGGCGCACTCGTCGCGGAGCCGCTGTTCGTCCTGGCGGACAGCGCGATCGTCGGCCACCTCGGCACCGCCCAGCTCGCCGGTCTCGGGATCGCCTCGGCCCTCCTCACCACCGCCGTGAGCGTGTTCGTCTTCCTCGCCTACGCCACCACGGCCGCCGTGGCCCGGCGCGTCGGCGCGGGCGATCTCCCGGCCGCCATCCGCCAGGGCATGGACGGCATCTGGCTCGCGCTGCTGCTGGGCCTGGCGGTCATCGCCCTCGTCCTTCCGCTGGCCCCGGGGGTCGTGGACCTCTTCGGCGCCTCCACCACTGCGGCTCCCTACGCCACCACGTATCTGCGCGTCTCCTCGCTCGGCATCCCGGCCATGCTGATCGTCCTCGCCGCCACTGGGGTGCTGCGTGGCCTGCAGGACACCAGGACCCCGCTGTACGTCGCCGTCGGCGGCTTCGTCGCCAACGCCGGTCTCAACGCGGCACTGGTCTACGGCGCCGGTCTCGGCATCGCCGGCTCCGCTTGGGGGACCGTCATCGCGCAGTGCGGCATGGCGGCCGTCTACCTCACCGTCGTCGTGCGTGGCGCCCGGCGGCACGGGGCCTCCTTGCGTCCGGACGCCGCGGGCATCCGGGCCTCGGCCCAGGCCGGTGTGCCGCTGCTCGTCCGCACCCTGTCGCTGCGCGCGATCCTCATGATCGCCACTGCCGTCGCGGCACGCCTCGGGGACGCCGACATCGCCGCGCACCAGATCGTCCTGTCCCTGTGGAGCCTGCTGGCCTTCGCCCTCGACGCCATCGCGATCGCCGGGCAGGCCATCATCGGCCGCTACCTCGGCGCCGACGACACCCAGGGCGCGCGTGAGGCATGCCGTCGCATGGTCCAGTGGGGTATCGCCACCGGCGTCGTCCTCGGACTCCTCGTGGTGGCCGCCAGACCGTTGTTCCTCCCGCTGTTCACCGGCGACTCCGTAGTCAAGGACACTGCGCTGCCGGCCCTGCTGATGGTCGCGCTCTCCCAGCCTGTCTGCGGAATCGTCTTCGTCCTGGACGGCGTCCTGATGGGCGCCGGCGACGGACCGTATCTGGCCTGGGCCATGGTCGTCACCCTGGCCGTCTTCGCACCGGTGGCGCTGCTCGTCCCCACCCTGGGCGGCGGTCTGACGGCACTCTGGGCTGCTATGACCCTGATGATGACGGTCCGCATGCTCACCCTGTGGCTGCGGTCCCGTTCCGGACGGTGGATGGTCACCGGCGCGACCCGCTGAGCGGATCCGCCCCGGCAGGCAGCTTGTCGTTTCACGTGAAACACGCGGCGTGGGTTCGGCCTCCCCCCCACGCCCCCGCCCCCGCCGCCCCATATGCCGAAAGCTGAGTCGGGCGGCGGGGCCGCGGGGGGCGGGCGCGCTACCAG
>NZ_JAJSZC010000030.1:0-33783 GCF_036815105.1 Streptomyces sp. IBSBF 3136 | reverse complement strand
CCCCGTGGGGAGCGGCCCCTCTCTCAGCTGCTCAACAAGCCGAGCGCTGCGTCAGGCGGCGACGACCTCGATGTTGACCTTGGCGGCAACCTCGGGGTGCAGACGCACGGACGTCTCGTGGGCGCCCAGGGTCTTGATCGGCGCACCGAGCTCGATGCGACGCTTGTCGACCTCGGGGCCACCGGAAGCCTTGATCGCGGAAGCGACGTCGGCCGGGGTGACGGAGCCGAAGAGACGGCCGGCGTCGCCGGAGCGGACGGCCAGGCGGACCTTCACGCCCTCGAGCTGGGCCTTGATCTGGTTGGCCTGCTCGATGGTCTGGATCTCGTGGATCTTGCGAGCGCGACGGATCTGCTCGACGTCCTTCTCGCCACCCTTGGTCCAGCGGATAGCGAACTTCCGCGGGATCAGGTAGTTGCGAGCGTAGCCGTCCTTGACGTCGACGACTTCGCCGGCGGCACCGAGGCCAGAGACCTCGTGGGTAAGGATGATCTTCATTGTTCGGTCACCCTTCCCTTAGCGCGCGGTGGACGTGTAGGGCAGCAGCGCCATCTCACGGCTGTTCTTGACGGCCGTGGCGACGTCACGCTGGTGCTGCGTGCAGTTGCCGGTCACGCGGCGGGCACGGATCTTGCCGCGGTCGGAAATGAACTTCCGCAGCATGTTCGTGTCCTTGTAGTCCACGTACGTGACCTTGTCCTTGCAGAAAGCGCAGACCTTCTTCTTAGGCTTGCGCACAGGCGGCTTCGCCATGGTGTTTCTCCTGTGTGATCAAGAAGTGGGGTTGCGAGCCCTTAGAAGGGGGGCTCGTCCGAGTAGCCGCCACCGCCACCGCCGCCGGAGCCGGAGCCTCCGCCCCAGCCGCCGCCGCCCTGATTGCCACCGGCGGGAGCGCCGGTCGCCCAGGGGTCGTCGGCCGGAGCGCCGCCCTGCTGGCCGCCACCGGGGCCTCCGCCCCAGCCGCCGCCCTGCTGGCCGCCGCCACCGCCGCCGCCGTAACCGCCCTGGCCACTGCGCGCGCCACCGGCGGTCTTGGTGACCTTGGCCGTGGCGTTGCGCAGGCTGGCGCCGACTTCCTCGACGTCCAGTTCGTAGACCGTGCGCTTGACGCCCTCACGGTCCTCGTAGGACCGCTGCTTCAGCCGGCCCTGCACGATGACGCGCATGCCTCGCTGGAGCGACTCGGCGACGTTCTCCGCCGCCTGACGCCAGACCGAGCAGGTCAGGAACAGGCTTTCGCCGTCCTTCCACTCGTTCGTCTGGCGGTCGAAGGTGCGGGGAGTGGACGCGACACGGAACTTCGCGACCGCCGCACCGGACGGGGTGAAGCGCAGCTCGGGGTCGTCGACAAGATTGCCGACGACCGTGATGACGGTCTCGCCTGCCATGGGGGAACCTCTCGGCGGGTTTGCTCTGGCTGCTTGGTTGCTGCTACTCGAATCCCGAGATCAGCTGAGCGGGGAAGCTCAGTGGGTCTCGGGGCGGAGGACCTTGGTCCGGAGGACCGACTCGTTCAGGTTCATCTGGCGGTCGAGCTCCTTCACGACCGCAGGCTCGGCCTGCAGGTCGATGACCGAGTAGATGCCCTCGGGCTTCTTCTTGATCTCGTACGCGAGACGACGACGGCCCCAGGTGTCGACCTTCTCCACCTTGCCGTTGCCCTCACGGACGACGGAGAGGAAGTTCTCGATCAGGGGGGAGACAGCGCGCTCCTCCAGATCGGGGTCGAGGATGACCATCACCTCGTAGTGACGCATGTGGAACCCACCTCCTTTGGTCTCAGCGGCCACGGTCGTTCCGTGGCAGGAGGGTTGTGATGCGTACGCAACGGTATCGGCCACCACTGACAATCGGGGGTTCCCGCCGGGATCCCCGCAGCGGCCTGGGCAGACACCGGTACAGACGGTACAGACTACCTGCACACCTGCTTCCGGTTGAAATCCGGCGGTGAGGACCGTCAGTCTGTACACATCGGGTGTGTATGGCGCTACAGTGCGCCGCGATCCGCAGGAGGTGCCACATGGCACAGCAGGCATTGCGACCCAACACCGCCGGATCCCTTCTCGCCACCGACGGCAAACCCCATCCGCTCCAGAACACGCTGATGGCGGTGACGCTGGTACTCGGCGTGCTGGCCTTCGTGACCGGCTTCTTCCCCGGCCTCCACCTGCTCAGCTCCTGGGCCGGCCTGGTGGGCCTGTTCGTGGGCGCGTACGGGCAGTGGATCTCCGTGACCACCCGTCAGCGCTTCGGCATGGTCCTGGGTCTCGGCGCCTCCGGCGTCGGCTTCATGCTCGGCATGGCCAACGGCGGTCTCTTCGGCGGCCTCGTCAGCTGACCCTCCGCGACACCTGACCGACAACTTCCCCCCACCTCGTGTACGCCTCGCCGGTCACCGGCCGTGGTGAAGGTGCCGCACGCCCCAGCCGGGGCGCTCGCAAGGCGCAGTAGGCTTCGGCGCGAGAGCCGGAGCCCCTGAACCCATGGGGACACACCAGCCCGAGGAGCGCCCCGACATGAGCCTGACCCTGAGGACCATCAGCCGCGAGCAGCATCTGGCGTACATCCAGAGCCTGCCGTCGGCCAGCCACATGCAGGTCCCGGCCTGGTCCGATGTGAAGGCCGAGTGGCGTTCGGAGAACCTCGGCTGGTTCGACAAGACCGGCCAGCTGGTCGGCGTGGGCCTGGTCCTCTACCGCCAGCTGCCCAAGATCAAGCGCTACCTGGCGTACCTGCCCGAGGGCCCGGTCATCAACTGGTACGCGCCGAACCTGGACGACTGGCTCCAGCCGATGCTGGCGCACCTGAAGCAGCAGGGCGCCTTCTCCGTGAAGATGGGCCCGCCGGTGATCATCCGCCGCTGGAACGCGGACACCATCAAGAAGGGCATCCAGGACCCGGACGTGAAGCGGCTGCGCGACCTGGAGGCCGACTACATCGAGCCGCGCGCCTTCGAGGTGTCCGACAAGCTGCGCCGCATGGGCTGGCAGCAGGGCGAGGACGGCGGCGCGGGCTTCGGCGACGTCCAGCCGCGTTACGTCTACCAGGTGCCGCTGGCGAACCGCTCCCTGGAAGACGTCCACAAGAACTTCAACCAGCTGTGGCGCCGCAACATCAAGAAGGCCGAGAAGGCCGGCGTCGAGGTCGTCCAGGGCGGTTACCAGGACCTGGCGGAGTGGCAGCGGCTGTACGAGATCACCGCGGTCCGCGACCACTTCCGGCCGCGCCCGCTGTCGTACTTCCAGCGCATGTGGACGGCCCTCAACACCGAGGACCCCAACCGCATGCGGCTGTACTTCGCCCGCCACAACGGCGTGAACCTGTCGGCGGCCACCATGCTGATCGTCGGCGGGCACGTCTGGTACTCCTACGGTGCCTCGGACAACATCGGGCGTGAGGTCCGCCCCTCGAACGCGATGCAGTGGCGGATGCTCCGCGACGCCTACGCGCTCGGCGCCACCGTCTACGACCTGCGCGGCATCTCCGACTCGCTGGACGAGACGGACCACCTGTTCGGCCTGATCCAGTTCAAGGTCGGCACCGGTGGCCAGGCCGCCGAGTACCTCGGCGAGTGGGACTTCCCGCTGAACAAGCTGCTCCACAAGGCGCTCGACATCTACATGTCGCGCCGCTGAGCCCAGGCGTTTGATTCCATAGCCTTCACAGCTTTCACCTCTGCGATCCACCGCAGCCACGAGAAAGGTCCCGGGTCCGGCCATGGCGCTCACGCTCTACGTCGACACCGCGCGCTGGCGGGCGCACCACAAGCACGTGCAGGAGCGGTTCCCGGGCCTGGTCCCGGTCTGCAAGGGCAACGGCTACGGCTTCGGACACGAACGGCTGGCGGAGGAGGCCACGCGGCTGGGCTCGGACATGCTCGCCGTCGGCACCACGTACGAGGCCGCCCGCATCAAGGACTTCTTCAGTGGTGACCTGCTGGTGCTGACGCCCTACCGGCGCGGCGAGGAGCCCGTGCCGCTGCCGGACCGGGTGGTCCGGTCGGTCTCCTCGATCGATGGCGTGTACGGCCTCGTGGGCGCTCGTGTGGTCATCGAGGTGATGTCCTCGATGAAGCGGCACGGCATCAGCGAGCAGGACCTGCCGCAGCTGCACCAGGCCATCGAGAACGTCCGGCTGGAGGGCTTCGCCATCCACCTGCCGCTGGACCGCACCGACGGCTCGGACGCCGTCGAGGAGGTCATCGGCTGGATGGACCGGCTGCGCGCGGCCCGGCTGCCGCTGCACACCATGTTCGTCAGCCACCTCAAGGCCGAGGAACTCGCCCGGCTGCAGCAGCAGTTCCCGCAGACGCGGTTCCGCGCCCGCATCGGAACACGGCTGTGGCTGGGGGACCACGAGGCCACCGAGTACCGCGGCGCGGTCCTGGACGTCACGCGGGTGACGAAGGGCGACCGCTTCGGCTACCGGCAGCAGAAGGCGGCCTCGGACGGCTACCTGGTGGTCGTGGCCGGCGGAACGTCGCACGGGGTGGGCCTGGAGGCCCCGAAGGCCCTGCACGGCGTCATGCCGCGCGCCAAGGGCGTGGCACGGGCCGGCCTGGCGACGGTGAACCGGAACCTTTCGCCATTCGTCTGGGGCGGCAAGCAGCGCTGGTTCGCCGAGCCGCCGCACATGCAGGTGTCCATCCTGTTCGTCCCGTCGGACGCTCCGGAGCCGACGGTCGGAGACGAGCTGGTGGCCCATCTGCGGCACACCACCACGCAGTTCGACCGGATCGTCGACCGCTGACGCTCGGGCCGCCGGGCGGCCCAGGGCAGCGAGAAGGCCGTACACGAAGCGCTCGTGTACGGCCTTCCTCATGTCGGGGGCCCGCCGGGACGTCGGCCCCGGTGAGTGTTCGCTCAGAGCGAACGGCCCTCGTAGGGGAGTTGCTCCGGCCTTCCCCAGGCCACCTGAGGAGCCTCGACGGGCGCGGCGTGCCGGGCGGGACGGGCCGCGGGACCGAGCACGAAGACGTCCTCCGCGCCGTCGAGCACCCCGCCCGAGGGATCGTCGTCCCCGCTCCGGCGCACCACGTCCCGCTCGGGCATGAGGATGTCCCGGACGACGACGGCGCACAGGTACAGGGTGCCGAGCAGATGGATCGCGATCGCCCAGTGGTAGCCCTGCGTCGGCAGCCCCTTGTGGGCGTCTCCGCTGGTCGTGTAGGCGAGGTACATCCAGATGCCCAGGAAGTACGCCACCTCGCACGCCTGCCAGATCAGGAAGTCCCGCCACTTGGGCCGGGCCAGGACCGCGAGCGGCACGAGCCACAGGACGTACTGCGGGGAGTAGACCTTGTTGGTGAGGATGAAGGCCGCGACCATCAGGAAGGCGAGCTGGGCGAAACGCGGCCTGCGCGGGGCGGTGAACGTCAGCGCAGCGATGCCGAGGAAGCACAGCACGACCAGCACGGTGGCCGCGGTGTTGACGAAGTCGGTGGTCGGCGGATTGCTGGAGTTCTGCGCCCAGATCAGCCAGAAGGAGCCGAAGTCGATGCCCCGGTCGTGGCTGAACGTGTAGAACTTCGACCAGCCCTGGAAGGCGAACAGCATCACGGGCAGGTTCACGACCAGCCAGGCCACGACGGCTCCGCCCACGGCCTGGAAGTACTCCCGCCACCGGCCGGCCCGCCAGCACAGGACGAGCAGCGGGCCGAGCAGCACGACGGGATAGAGCTTGGCGGCCGTGGCGAGCCCCAGGAGGACCCCGAAGGCCGGCGCCCGGCCCCGGGACCACATGAGCATCGCCGCGGCCGTCAGGGCCACCGCGAGGAGATCCCAGTTGATGGTGGCGGTGAGGGCGAAGGCCGGCGCGAGAGCCACGAGCAGACCGTCCCAGGGGCGCCGGCGCTGGGTGCGGGTCACACAGACCGCGATGACGGCCGTGCACACCATCAGCATCCCGGCGTTGGCGAACCAGTACCACTGCTCCTGGTGCTGGATGGAGCCGCTGCCGGGGGTGAGCCAGGCGGCGACCTCCATGAACACACCGGTCAGCACCGGATATTCGAGGTAGTCCATGTCGCCCGGGAGCTTGTCGAAGTACGGCACGAGACCGTCGGCGAAGCCACGCCCCTGGTACAGGTGCGGGATGTCCGAGTAGCAGGCGTGCGTGTACTGCGAGCTGGCACCGAAGAACCAGGCGCTGTGGTAGCAGGGCGCCTTCTGAACGAGGCCGAGTGCGAACATGCCGATCGCGACGAGCGCGATGACCCGGACGGGCGTCCACCACGTCGTCGCGAGCAGGGCGCGCCGCCCGATGGGGCCGCCGATCAGTTCGCTCCCGGCCGCGGCGACCTCGTCCTCCCTGGTCGGCCGGACCGGTTCCACGTCGGAGGGCCGCACAGGCTCGGGCTCGTGCACCCCGGCGGGCGTCATCTCTGCACTGGGCATGGGGCACATCCTGCCGTACCTGCCCATGAAAACGCCGTGGGCCGCCGCACCTCGTGAGTGCGGCGGCCCATGTTTCACGTGAAACACCCTTGCCGGGCGGTATGACCGGTCTGGGGCCAGATGACCCCGTTAGCCATTCTGACCTGCGAAGAGACCCCCGTTGCCATTTCCTCTGGTGTTCCCGGTCCCGGTGGTGTCCGTGACACTCGGCGAGGGTGACGTCCCTCCGGTGCCGCCGTTCCCGCCGTTCCCGTTGCCGCCGCCGTCGGCGGTGTTGCAGTTGTTGCCCCAGCCGAACTGGCAGGACTCGCTGGGGGACGGGGACGGGGAGGTGGTGGACGACACGCTCGGCGACGGGGTCGGCGAGTCGCTCGGCGACTCGCTC
The DNA here is from genome assembly GCF_036815105.1 of Streptomyces sp. IBSBF 3136. NCBI lineage: Bacteria > Bacillati > Actinomycetota > Actinomycetes > Kitasatosporales > Streptomycetaceae > Streptomyces > Streptomyces sp. IBSBF 3136. Next base: position 27,003 of record NZ_JAJSZC010000030.1, on the reverse strand, counting down.
GGCGTGATGGTGACCGACGGGGTCGGGGACGGCGCGCCGGCCTCGTCCTGCACGTCACCGATCTTCCCCGCCTCCGGGAAGCCGGGGTCGTTCGCGTTCTTCAGCGCGGCCCTCATGTACTCGGTCCACACCGAGGTCGGAATGTCACCACCGTGGATGGAGTCCACTCCGGCGGTGCCGTTCATGGACAGCAGCTTGTGGTCCTTGGGGTTCTCGCGGAACATCGCCACCGACGTCGACAGCTGCTGGGTGTAGCCGACGAACCAGGCCGACTTGTTCTTGTCGGTGGTACCGGTCTTGCCCGCCGCCGTACGGCCCAGGGCCTTGGCGTTCTTACCCGTACCGTTCTGGATGACGTTCTGCAGGACGTCCGTGACGTTGTCGGCGATCGGCGCGTCCATCGCCGGCTTGACCTTGGGCTTGGTGAAGCCCGGCAGGTCCGTGCCGTCCTTCTTCACGGCGGTCACCGAGTACGGGTCCGCCTGCTTGCCGGAGGCCGCGAAGGTCGCGTAGGCGTCCGCCATGCGGATCGCGCTGGGGGTGGAGGTACCGATGGCGAACGACGGGTTGAGGTCCTGCGACATGCTCGCGTCGAGGATGCCGGCCGACCGGGCCACGTCGCGGACCTTGGACATGCCCACATCGACACCCAGCTGCACGAAGGGCGTGTTGATGGACTGCTCCATCGCCTTGCGCAGCGTGATGTAGCCCCACTTGTGGGGACTCTCGTTGTTCTGGAAGAAGAACGAGTTGTCCTTGTTGAGGTAGTACGACCCGTCTGGCCTGCGCACCTTCAGGTGGTCGTCGCCGTTGTACTTGCTCAGCGGCGAGACACCTACGCCGTCGGACTTGTACGTGCCGTACTCCATCGCCGCGGCCAGCACGAACGGCTTCCACGTAGAACCGACGGGGACACCGGAGGTGTCGGCGTTGTTGGTGAAGTGGCCGTTCTCGTAGCCGTCGCCGCCGTAGAGGGCGACGATCGCACCGTCCTTGGGGACCACCGACGCCGCACCGAACTGGACGTACTTGTCCAGGCTGCGGTGCTTGGGGTCGAGCCGGTCCTTCTGGATCTTCTTCACGGCCGCACTCAGGGCGTTGACCTTCTCCTTCTTGAAGGTCGTGTAGATCTGGTAGCCACCCTTGTCGAACTCCGCCTCCGTGATGTTGGAGTGGTTCAGGACGTACTTCTTCGCCGTGTCGGCCAGGTAGCTGATCTGGCCGGTCATGCCCTTGGTCGCCTTGCGGCCCTGAACCGTGGGGTACTTCGCGATGGCCTTCTGGTAGTCGGCGTCGCTGATGCGCTTGTCCTTGTGCATCTCGCCGAGGATCCAGGCCCAGCGCTCCGTGGAGCGCTTGAGGTTGGACTTGGGGTCCGCCGACGGGTCGAGGTCGGCGTTGCCGGCCGGGTCGTAGTACGTCGGACCCTTCAGCAGCGCCGCGAGGAAGGCGCACTGGCTCGGATTGAGCTTGACCGCGTCCTCGCCGAAGTAGGTCTGGGCGGCGGCCTGGATGCCGTACGCGCCACGGCCGAAGTACGAGGTGTTCAGGTAGCCCTGGAGGATCTGTGGCTTGGTGCGCTTCGTGCCCACCTTGATGGAGATGAACATCTCCTTGAACTTACGGGTGACCGTCTGGTCCTGGCTGAGGTAGGTGTTCTTGACGAACTGCTGGGTGATCGTCGAACCACCCTGCGTCTGACCGCCTCGCGCCATGTTCGCCAGCGCTCGCGCGATACCCATGGGGTCCACGCCCGAGTCCTGGTAGAAGCTCTTGTTCTCTGCCGAGATCACAGCCCACTGCATGGCCTCGGGGATCTTGTCGATGGTGACGTTCTGGCGGTTCACGCCGGTGCCGGTGGCCACCATTTGGGTCCCATCCGCCCAGTAGTAGACGTTGTTCTGGGACTTGGCGGCGAGGTTCTCGCTGGGGATCTGCACCATCGCGAAGCCGATGCCCACCATGGCGACCAGGCAGCCGACCAAGCCGACGAACAGACCCGACACGAGCTTCCAGGACGGCACCCAGCGGTGCCAGCCGTACTTGCCCGACCGCGGGTAGTCGATGAACCTCTTCTTGCCCGGTGCGGTCGTGGCACGGCCTCTGCCGCGACCGGGGCCGGTCGGTCCGCCCGGGCCCCCCCGGCCGCCGCCAGGACCCGCGTTGTCGGCGGTCCTGCGCCGGCCGCCGCCCCTCTGGGTCGCGCGGCGCGCCTCGGCACGGCTGCCGTAGGCGCGCTCCTCACCCCCCGGGCCGTAGGGATCCGCCCCGTAAGCACTGGACTCAGGGGAGTCGGAAGAAGACCCGGTGGCGCCTCGCGGTGCCGCACGGCGGCCGGAGGCGGGGCCGGACTGTCCGCGTCGGGCCGCGGCACGTCCGCCTCCCTGCGGCTGCGGCGGTTTGCGACGGTGCTCGCTCATCGAACGATTACTCCTCGGGCAGGCGCACCCGTGCGCGCCTGGAAACGGCGGTGGTTTCCGGTCCCCCCGAAGTACGGATGTGGTCGTTCCCGCATTCACCCGTACTGCACCGGGGACGAGGACGCCCCCCAGGCATCACTTGGTTCCCGGTGGTGTGCATGCCGCACAGACTACGCACCGTCAAAACCAGCCGAGCCCCGAAGTTCACCCCAAAACAGGCAACTCACCTCCTACGAATCGGTGATGTGATCCCGTTCACCGTCCTCCCCCTTGTCGCACGCGGAGCGCCGTTCTATCGTCATGATGTATCGAGTCGATACATCAGGGCGAGATAAAGACGCGGTGGGCCGAAGGAGGCGATCATGAGCCGGCGATCCGGCATCCTCGAGTTCGCCGTACTCGGGCTGCTGCGCGAGTCCCCCATGCACGGCTATGAGCTGCGCAAACGACTCAATACGTCTCTGGGTGTATTCCGGGCGTTCAGCTACGGGACCCTGTACCCCTGCCTCAAGACGCTGGTCACCAACGGCTGGTTGATCGAGGAACCGGGCAGCACCCATGAGGACGCCCTTGCCGCTCCTCTCGCCGGACGCCGCGCGAAGATCGTGTACCGATTGACGGCAGAAGGTAAGGAGCACTTCGAGGAGCTGCTCTCGCAGACCGGTCCCGACGCGTACGAGGACGAGCACTTCGCCGCACGGTTCGCCTTCTTCGGGCAGACCTCGCGGGACGTGCGCATGCGCGTACTGGAGGGCCGGCGCAGCCGCCTGGAGGAGCGCCTGGAGAAGATGCGCGCCTCGCTGGCACGCACGCGAGAGCGCCTCGACGACTACACGCTTGAGCTCCAGCGCCACGGTATGGAGTCCGTGGAGCGCGAAGTGCGCTGGCTGAACGAGCTCATCGAGAGCGAGCGGGCCGGTCGGGACCGGAAGGGTTCCGCATCCGGGGGGTCCGCTCAGCAGGACACCACATCTGGATCGACGGGCGGCCTGCCCCGTCCCGGGGACACCCCCGGGACGGATACGCCCGGCGACACCGCCACGTGAGACCCACTCAGGGCCTCACTCGTACACACAGGGAGCAACCGGAATGGGTTCGGTTCGCGTAGCCGTCGTCGGCGTGGGCAACTGCGCCGCGTCGCTGGTGCAGGGAGTCGAGTACTACAAGGACGCCGACGCGGCCTCCAAGGTCCCCGGCCTGATGCACGTGCAGTTCGGTGACTACCACGTGCGCGACATCGAGTTCGTCGCCGCGTTCGACGTGGACGCCAAGAAGGTCGGTCTCGACCTCGCGGACGCGATCGGCGCCTCCGAGAACAACACCATCAAGATCTGCGACGTGCCCAACTCCGGTGTCACCGTCCAGCGCGGCCACACCCTCGACGGTCTCGGCAAGTACTACCGCCAGACCATCGAGGAGTCCGAGGCCGAGCCGGTCGACGTCGTCCAGATCCTGAAGGACAAGCAGGTCGACGTTCTGGTCTGCTACCTGCCCGTCGGCTCCGAGGACGCGGCGAAGTTCTACGCCCAGTGCGCCATCGACGCCAAGGTCGCCTTCGTCAACGCCCTCCCGGTCTTCATCGCCGGCACCAAGGAGTGGGCGGACAAGTTCACCGAGGCCGGTGTGCCGATCGTCGGTGACGACATCAAGTCCCAAGTCGGCGCCACCATCACGCACCGCGTGATGGCCAAGCTGTTCGAGGACCGCGGTGTCATCCTGGACCGCACGATGCAGCTGAACGTCGGCGGCAACATGGACTTCAAGAACATGCTCGAGCGCGAGCGCCTTGAGTCCAAGAAGATCTCCAAGACGCAGGCCGTCACCTCGCAGATCCCCGACCGGGACCTCGGCGAGAAGAACGTCCACATCGGCCCGTCCGACTACGTCGCCTGGCTGGACGACCGCAAGTGGGCCTACGTCCGCCTCGAGGGCCGTGCCTTCGGTGACGTCCCGCTGAACCTGGAGTACAAGCTCGAGGTCTGGGACTCCCCGAACTCCGCGGGTGTCATCATCGACGCCCTGCGCGCTGCGAAGATCGCCAAGGACCGGGGCATCGGTGGCCCGATCCTGTCCGCCTCCTCGTACTTCATGAAGTCCCCGCCGGTCCAGTACTTCGACGACGTGGCCCGGGACAACGTGGAGAAGTTCATCCGCGGCGACGTCGAGCGCTGAGCACCGAAGAGAACGCTCCTGCCAGGGCTGTGAGGGTCCCCGGGCTTCCTGGCCCGGGGGCCTTCCGCGTGTGTGAGGCTGTTCGCCATGTCCGTCGTCCGTGACCTGCGCGTCCTGCTGAGTCTGCGGGACTTCCGGCGCCTGCTGTCCGTACGTCTCCTCTCCCAGGGAGCCGATGGCGTCTACCAGGTCGCGCTGGCCGCCTACGTCGTCTTCTCCCCGGAGAAACAGACCTCCGCCGCGTCGATCGCCTCGGCGATGGCGGTCCTGCTGCTCCCTTACTCCCTCGTCGGCCCCTTCGCGGGCGTCCTGCTGGACCGCTGGCGGCGCCGCCAGGTGTTCCTGTACGGCAATCTGCTGCGGTCCCTGCTGGCGGCGGTGACCGCGGTCCTGATGGTCACCGAGGTCCCGGACTGGCTGTTCTACGTGTCGGCGCTCTGTGTGACGGCCGTCAACCGCTTCGTCCTCGCCGGACTGTCCGCCGCCCTGCCGCGAGTGGTCGACTCCGAGCGCCTGGTGCTCGCGAACTCACTGTCCCCCACGGCCGGCACGCTGGCCGCGACCGTCGGCGGCGGTCTCGCCTTCGCTGTTCGTCTCGTGGCGTCGGGCTCCGACGCCGCCGTGGTGCTGCTCGGTGCGTTCCTCTACCTGTGCGCGGCTCTGACCGCGCTGAGCATGGCTCCCGCTCTGCTCGGCCCCGACCGGGCACCGGAACAGCCGCATCTGAGGACCGCACTCGCCGACACCGCACGGGCGCTGCTCGCGGCCGTCCGGCACCTGACCGAGCCCCGGCGCCGCGAGGCGGTCTGGGCGCTGGCCGCGATGACGCTGATGCGCTTCTGCTACGGCGCGCTGCTCGTCCTGCTGCTCATGCTGTGCCGCTATGCCCTCTCCGCGTCCCCTGACGAGGGCCTGCGGCTGCTCGGGCTCGCGCTGACGGTGTCCGGTGCGGGGTTCTTCGCGGCCGCCCTGGTGACCCCCTGGGCGGTGGGGCGGATCGGCCCGGTCCGCTGGATCGTGGTCTGCGCCGGCGCGGCCGCCGTGCTGGAACCCGCACTCGGCCTTCCCTTCGCCGCCGGTCCCCTGCTGGTCGCGGTCTTCGTCCTGGGTCTCATCACCCAGGGCGCCAAGATCGCCACGGACTCGATCGTCCAGGCGTCGGTCGACGACGGATTCCGGGGCCGGATCTTCTCCCTGTACGACGTCCTCTTCAACGCGGCCTTCGTCGGGGCCGCCGGACTGGCGGCCCTGATGCTGCCACCGGACGGCCGCTCGGCGACGCTGGTGGTACTCGTCGCCCTGCTCTACGGACTGACCGCAGTGGCCGTGGCCCGCTTCGATGCTCACCGGAACGACAAGAGGGGCGACGTTTCACGTGAAACATCGCCCCCTTGCTAGGGACGCGGCGCGTGTTTCACGTGAAACACGTCCCGCTCTCGGGAGTCAGCCTTGCTCGACCCACCACTCCTTGAGCGCTGCCACCGCCGCGTCGTGCTCCATGGGGCCGTTCTCCAGGCGCAGCTCCAGCATGTGCTTGTACGCCTGGCCGATGACCGGACCCGGGCTGACGCCCAGGATCTCCATGATCTGGTTGCCGTCGAGGTCCGGACGGATCGCGTCCAGCTCCTCCTGCTCCTGGAGCTGGCCGATGCGCTCCTCCAGGCCGTCGTAGGCGCGGGACAGCGCCGCCGCCTTCCGCTTGTTCCGCGTGGTGCAGTCGGAGCGGGTCAGCTTGTGCAGGCGGTCCAGCAGCGGCCCGGCGTCCCGCACGTAACGGCGCACCGCAGAATCCGTCCACTCACCCATGCCGTAGCCGTGGAAACGCAGATGGAGCTCGACCAGCCGGGAGACGTCCTTCACCAGCTCGTTGGAGTACTTCAGGGCCGCCATACGCTTCTTGGTCATCTTCGCGCCGACCACCTCGTGGTGGTGGAAGGAGACCCGGCCGTCCCCCTCGAAACGGCGCGTGCGCGGCTTGCCGATGTCGTGCAGCAGCGCCGCCAGGCGCAATGTCAGGTCAGGTCCGTTCTGCTCCAGCGCGATCGCCTGCTCCAGCACGATCAGCGTGTGCTCGTACACGTCCTTGTGCCGGTGGTGCTCGTCACTCTCCAGGCGCAGGGCCGGCAGCTCGGGCAGGACGTGGTCGCCGAGCCCGGTGTCGACCAGCAGGGTCAGTCCCTTGCGCGGGTGCGAGGAGAGGATCAGCTTGTTCAGCTCGTCCCGGACCCGCTCGGCCGAGACGATCTCGATGCGCCCGGCCATCTCCGTCATCGCGGTGACGACCTCGGGCGCGACCTCGAAGTCCAGCTGGGCGGCGAACCGGGCGGCCCGCATCATCCGCAGCGGGTCGTCCGAGAACGACTCCTCAGGCGTACCTGGGGTGCGCAGCACACGGGCCGCAAGGTCCTCGAGACCGCCGTGCGGGTCGATGAACTCCTTCTCGGGCAGCGCCACGGCCATCGCGTTGACCGAGAAGTCGCGACGGACCAGGTCCTCCTCGATGGAGTCGCCGTAGGACACCTCCGGCTTGCGCGAGGTGCGGTCGTACGCCTCGGACCGGTAGGTCGTGATCTCGATCTGGTAGCCGCCCTTGTGCGCGCCGACGGTGCCGAAGGCGATCCCGACCTCCCAGAGGGCGTCCGCCCAGGGACGGACGATCTTCAGGACGTCCTCGGGGCGCGCGTCGGTGGTGAAGTCCAGGTCGTTGCCGAGACGGCCGAGCAGCGCGTCGCGGACCGAGCCCCCGACCAGGGCGAGCGAGAACCCGGCCTCCTGGAAGCGGCGGGCGAGATCGTCCGCGACGGGAGCCACCCGCAGCAGCTCGCTCACGGCGCGGTGCTGCGCCTGGTTCAGGGCAGAGGGAGTGTCATCGTTGGCGTTCGGCACAACAGAAGAGGGTACGTGGCCAGGAGCCCCCGAGGCGCCCCCATAAGAGGGGGTATTCCCACCGCCTGCCGTACCTGCACAACCCCGGCACTTACGCCGTACTGCCGCCCTCTCCTCGATACTGGACAGAGAGGACGGTTCGCCGCTTGCTTCCGATCTTGTGAAGCAGACCACGGCACTTCCCCTCGGCGCACATCGTTACCATGCGTGGACGCACATTCCGACGACCACTGACGACGACGAGGGACGGGCGAGCGCGTGGCCGAGGCGGCTGACTTCCAGGGGACCAGTGCCTCACCTGCCCGCCGGTGGCTGCGGCGTACCGGAGCACTGCTCGCCGGGGCGCCGCTGCTGGCCGGGCTCCTTCAGCTGCCCGCCGCGGGACCGGCCCAGGCCGCCTCCTCGGACCCGGTGACCGTCTCGCTGGACTCGCTCAGCCCCAGCGCCCCCACGGACGGGGACACGCTGACCGTGTCGGGCACCGTGACCAACACCGGCAAGCAGGCCGTGACCGCCGCCCACGTGGGCCTGCGGGTGGGACGTCCGCTGAACACGCGCGCGGCGATCGACGCCATCAGCCGGCACTCCGACTCCCTCCAGAGCCTCAACGGCTCCGAGGTGGGCGGCAAGTACGAGGAGAAGTTCGCCAAGCTCGCCCCGGGCGTCGCCGAGCACTTCAGCATCTCCGTCCCCGTGGACAAGCTGGACCTCGGTGACGACGGCGTCTACGAGTTCGGGGTCTCGCTGTCCGGTCAGACCGCCGCCCAGCCATGGGAGCAGGTGCTCGGCGTCAAGCGGACGTTCCTGCCGTGGCAGCCGTCCGACGCGGACACGAAGACGAAGACCACGTTCCTGTGGCCGCTGATCTCCTCCGTCCACATGACGGCCAGGACGGGCGCCGGGGAGCTGCAGACCCCGGTCTTCCTCGATGACGATCTGGCCAAGGAGATCGCCCCGGGCGGCCGGCTGGCCCAGATGCTGGACCTGGGCAAGGACCTGGACGTCACCTGGGTGATCGATCCGGACCTGCTGGCATCGGTGGACGCCATGGCGAGCAGCTACCGGCTGCAGGGCCGGGACGGCACCACCACGGCCGGGACGCACCAGGCGGTCGCCAAGCAGTGGCTGGCCGGGTTGCAGAAGGCCGTGGCGGGCAAGGAGGTCGTCGCGCTGCCCTTCGCCGACCCGGACCTGGCCTCCCTCGCACACCGGGGCACCAGCGTCACGGGCTCGCTCAGCCATCTGAAGGACGCCACCGACGTCGCCGCCCTCACGGTGCAGTCGGTGCTGCACGTCACACCGAGCACAGACTTCGCCTGGCCCGTGGACGGCGCCGTGGACCCGTCGATCATGAAGGTCGCCACCTCTGCCGGTGCCGACCGGGTGATCGCCCGCAGCGACAGCCTCCAGGACACCGCCGGGCTCACCTACACCCCGTCCGCCGCCCGCCCGGTCGGCGGCGGCACCACGGCGGTGGTGTCCGACGCGCGGCTGTCCACGGCCTTCGAGGACGATCTGACCCAGGCCGGCTCGGCCACCCTGGTCGTGCAGAAGTTCCTGGCCCAGAGCCTTGAGGTGAACGAGCAGACGGACCAGCAGCGCAGCATCGTCGTCGCCCCGCAGCGCATGCCGTCGGCGAGCCAGGCCCAGGCGATGGCGGCGGCGGCGAAGGCGCTCCAAGGTGGAACCTGGTCCCAGTCGCAGAACCTCACCGCGGCCGCCAAGGACAAGCCCGACCCGAACGCCACGACGCGCATCCCGTCCACGTCCGCCTACCCCTCCTCGCTGCGCAGGCAGGAGCTGCCGCGGACGGCGTTCGAGCAGATCGCGCGCACCCAGGACAAGCTCGACAACTTCAAGGTCGTCCTGAGCGACCCGTCGCGCGTGGTCACCCCGTTCGGGCTGGCCATAAACCGCGAGATGTCCACGTCGTGGCGCGGCCGCGGCACCCAGGCGGCGAGCTTCCGGGACGACGTCGAGAACTGGCTGGACGACCTCACCCAGCAGGTCAAGCTGATCGACAAGTCCGAGACCAAGCTCTCCGGGCGCAGCGCGACCATCCCGGTGACCGTCCAGAACAACCTCGTCCAGCCGGTGAGCCACCTGGTCCTGCGGCTCACGTCCACGCAGCCGACCCGACTGAAGATCGGCGGCAAGGCCTACTACGAGCAGCGAGTGGACGTCTCCGGCGGCCACAGCCAGTCGGTGAAGTTCCCCACCTCGGCGAACGCCAACGGCCGGGTCACGGTCATCGCCCAGCTCTACACCGAGGACGGCCAGGAGTACGGCGACTACGTCAGCTTCGACGTGAAGGTCACCGAGGTCACGCCCACGGTCATGCTGGTCATCGGCGGTGGCGTGCTGCTCCTCGTCCTCGCCGGTTTCCGGATGTACACCCAGCGCAAGCGCGCGGCCGCCCGGCAGGCCGGGGACGGCGGACCCGACTCCGGCGGGGACGACTCCGGCGACGAACCGGGGAACCCGGGAGCCCCCGGTGACCGTCTCCCCGAGGAGTCCGACGTACCCTCTGGGGCAACCGACCCGGAGCAGCCGAGTGACCCTGCGCCGGACACCGCACCGGAAAGCGCCGACCCGTCCGGGACGGGTGAGAGAGTGGACCGTTGAGCGATGTCGTGGCCGGTGTGGCCCGGGACGATGAGGTGGGGTAACCATGAACGCGCCGTACGACGGTGATCGCGGCCAGGGCGCGGCCGGCTCGGGCTACCCCGAGCCGCCGCCGGAGCCCGGCCAGGTGCCGCCGCAGCACGCGGCTGACATGTACCTCCAGGACGCCTACGACCAGGACCCCTACCGGGCGCAGGACCTGACCGCCCAGGACCCGGTCGCCGAGGCGCTCTACGACCGTGCCGCCCACCCGCCGCCGGCGCCCGGCAGCTACGAGCCGCAGCAGCCGCTGTACGCGCCGCCGGCGCAGTCGCCGTACGCCCCCGATCCCCGTGTGTGGGCGCAGACCCCGGCACCCGAGCCGGACGGTGGCGCCACCCAGTACCTGCCGCACGGCGACGACCCCCGGACCACCCAGTTCGTGGGCGTGGACGACCTGGTCTCGCACTCCGGCGAGGAGTACCACGAGCCGGACGCCTTCGCGTATCTCTTCCGGGACCAGCAGCAGGGCGGCGGCCCCGCGCCGACCGACCCGGCCGTTCCGGGTCCCGCCGCGGCGCCGGGCGCCGGATTCGGCCCGGCGGCCCACCAGCCGGCGTACGGCCAGGCGCGCCAGCAGGGCAACCCCTACGCGGCCTCCTACCCGGGCGTCCCGGGCACCCCCGGGCAGCCCCCGGTACCCGCTCCGGCGGCCGCCCCGGAGCCCGGCGGGCCCACGCTGTCCGCCGAGCCCGAGACGGCGGAGGCCCCCGCGGCCCCCGCCAAGAAGGGCGGCAAGGCCGCCGGGCTGCTGAAGTCCAGTGCCGTCATGGCGGCGGGCACCATGGTCTCCCGCCTCACCGGCTTCGTCCGCTCGGCACTGATCGCCGCGGCCCTCGGCCTCGGGTGGCTCGGCGACTCTTTCCAGGTCGCCTACCAGCTGCCGACGATGATCTACATCCTCACCGTCGGCGGCGGTCTGAACTCCGTCTTCGTGCCGCAGCTGGTGCGGTCCATGAAGGAGGACGAGGACGGCGGCGAGGCCTTCGCCAACCGTCTGCTGACCCTCGTCATGGTCGCGCTGGCCGCGCTCACCGGCCTCGCGATGTTCGCCGCCCCGTACCTGGTGCGGGCGCTGTCGCCCACCATCGCCTCCGACTCGGCGGCCAACAGTGTCGCGGTGACCTTCACCCGCTACTTCCTGCCCTCGATCTTCTTCATGGGCATCCACGTGGTGATGGGGCAGATCCTCAACGCGCGTGGCAAGTTCGGCGCGATGATGTGGACCCCGGTCCTCAACAACATCGTCATCATCGTCTCGCTCGGCGCATTCATCTGGGTGTACGGCACCGCCGCCAACTCCCACCTGGCCGTCGAGAACATCCCGCCGCAGGGCCAGCGCCTGCTCGGTGTCGGTGTGCTGCTCGGCCTGGTCGTGCAGGCCCTGGCGATGATCCCCTACCTGCGCGAGACCGGCTTCCGGATCCGGCTGCGATTCGACTGGAGGGGCCACGGCCTGGGCAAGGCCGCCATGCTGGCCAAGTGGACGGTCCTGTTCGTGCTCGCCAACCAGGCGGGCGCCATGGTGGTCACCCAGCTGTCCACCGCCGCCGGCAAGGGCTCCGGCATCAAGGGCGGCGCCGGCTTCGCCGCCTACGCCAACGCCCAGCTGATCTGGGGTCTGCCGCAGGCCATCATCACCGTGTCCCTGATGGCCGCCCTGCTGCCGCGCATCTCGCGCTCGGCCGCCGAGGGCGACGCCGGCGCGGTGCGGGACGACATCTCCCAGGGCCTGCGCACCACCGCGGTCGCGATCGTGCCCATCTCCTTCGGCTTCGTCGCTCTCGGCATCCCGATGTGCACGCTGATCTTCGGCTCGGCCGGTACGTCGTCCGCCGTGAACATGGGCTACATGCTGATGGCCTTCGCCCTCGGCCTGATCCCGTACTCGGTGCAGTACGTCGTCCTGCGCGCCTTCTACGCCTACGAGGACACCCGAACCCCCTTCTACAACACGGTGATCGTGGCGGCGTTCAACGCGGGTGCCGCCGGGCTCTGCTACCTGCTGCTCCCGGCCCGCTGGGCGGTGGCCGGCATGGCCGCCTCGTACGGACTGGCCTACGCGATCGGCGTGGGCGTGGCCTGGCGGCGCCTGCGCAAGCGGCTCGGCGGTGACCTGGACGGAGCACGGGTCATGCGGACCTACGCCCGGCTCGCCATCGCCTCGGTGCCGGCGGCCCTGCTCAGCGGCGCGGCCTGCTACGGCATCGGGAGCACCCTCGGCCAGGGCGTCGTCGGCTCCTTCGCCGCGCTGCTCGTCGGCGGGGCGGTGCTGCTGGGCGTCTTCTTCGTGGCCGCCCGCAGGATGCGGATCGAGGAACTCAACTCGCTCGTGGGTATGGTGCGCGGGCGTCTGGGGCGCTGAGGCGGGGGTAGGCGCACAACCATCGTTCGCAGCTGTGTGTCGTGCATAGCGGCGGACTGTGGGCACAATTGGATTCGGCGTCGGACAGCGTGCAACGGATGGGGAGGCAGGGACGACGGTGGCGGAACGCAGCACGGCTGCCGTCGACGTGGCAGACAACAGCGGTGATCAGCCGCTGACCGCCAAGGCGGAGTCCACGGCCGACGGGGTGGCCCAGAACCCGGAGCGGGGCACGGACAGCGACGAGGGGCAGGGGAGCGAAGGGACGGGGAGTCCCGGCAAGAAGGCCACACCGCCTGAATTGCACAGCGGTCACAAACTCGCCAGACGCTACCGTCTCGAGGAGTGCGTCACCCGTCTGGACGGATTCAGCAGTTGGCGAGCGGTCGACGAGAAACTCCGTCGTGCCGTCGGCGTCCACATCCTGCCCGCCGACCACGCGCGAGCCCGTTCCGTACTGGCCGCCGCCCGATCCTCCGCGCTGCTCGGCGATCCGCGCTTCGTCCAGGTCCTGGACGCCGTCGAGGAGAACGACCTCGTCTACGTCGTGCACGAATGGCTGCCCGACGCCACCGAGCTGGGCACGCTGCTGGCGGCCGGCCCGCTGGAGCCGCACGACGCCTACCAGATGGTCAGTCAGGTCGCCTCCGCCATGGCCGCCGCACACCGCGAGGGCCTCGCCCATCTGCGGCTGAACCCGAACGCCGTCCTGCGTGCCTCGACCGGTCAGTGGCGCATCCGCGGCCTCGCCGTCAACGCGGCCCTGCGCGGCATCAGCTCCGACACCCCGCAGCGCACCGACACCGAGTCCATCGGCGCCCTGCTGTACGCCGCGCTCACCCAGCGCTGGCCGTACGAGAACGACGCCTACGGCCTGTCCGGCCTGCCCAAGGAAATCGGCCTGATCGCACCGGACCAGGTGCGCGCCGGCATCCACCGCGGCCTGTCCGAACTCGCCATGCGCGCCCTGGTCAACGACGGCGCCACCGCCTCGCGGCACGAGGCTCCCTGCACCACGCCGGAGGAACTGGTCAAGGCGATCGGCGAGATGCCCCGCATCCGCCCGCCGGAGCCGACGTTCACGGCCCCACCGGACTACCAGCGCACCACGTACCAGCAGGGCACGTACGGCCGCCCCGCGGCGCGTCCCGGCGTCACCCAGCCGATCCAGCCCCCACCGCCGCTGCAGAGCCGTACCGGCAAGGCCCTGAAGTGGGCGGTCTCCGCCCTCCTGATCGCCGCCCTCGGCCTCGGCAGCTGGCAGTTGGCGGACGCTCTCATGGACCACGGCGACAAGCCGGACGACACCAACAAGACGCAGACGCAGGACGGCGGTCGCAAGAGCCCGCGCAAGCCGCTCGCCGGCAAGCCCATTGCCATCAAGGGCGCCCGGGACTTCGACCCGTTCAGCACCGACCATTCCGAGAAGCCGGACACCATAGGGAACGCTTACGACAGCAGCGCCTCCACCTACTGGCAGACGGACTTCTATCTGAGCCCGCGGTTCGGCAACCTGAAGTCGGGCGTCGGTGTCATCCTCGACCTCGGCAAGGCCCAGCAGGTCGGCAAGGTGACGGTTTCTTTCGTCGGGGAGACGTCCGTCGAACTGCGCGCCGCGAGCGCGGACGCCGGATCTGAGCCGACGTCGTTCGACGCCTACCCCAAGGCCGCCGACGGCTCGGGCACGACCGTGGTGCTGAAGCCGAACAAGTCCCTCAAGACCCAGTACCTGCTGGTGTGGTTGACCAAGCTGCCCGCGGACGGTCAGGGGCAATGGCGGGGCAGAGTGGCGGACATCAAGGTGACCAGCTGAGGTCTCCACTCGGGAGGGGTACATGGCAGAGGGCGCCGGATACGACGGCGTGAGCGACAAGGACCTGCTCGCCCGCCACGTCGAAGGCGATCCCGATGCCTTCGGGGAGATCGTCCGGCGGCACCGGGACCGGCTCTGGGCGGTGGCCCTCCGGACGTTGGGGGACCGGGAGGAGGCCGCTGACGCGGTTCAGGACGCCCTGGTGTCGGCCTACCGGGCCGCTCACACCTTTCGGGGGCAGTCCGCCGTCACGACCTGGCTGCACCGGATCACCGTGAACGCCTGCCTGGACCGCGCGCGCAAGGCTGCCACCCGGAAGACCGCTCCGGTGGACGACACCGAGCGTCTTGAGCAGCTGCTGGAGCCGCACGAGTCGGCTTCCGCCCCCGCCGAGCGCAATGACGTGCACCGGCAGCTCCTGGAGGCGCTGGGCACACTCCCCTACGAGCAACGCGCGGCCCTGGTGCTGGTGGACATGCAGGGTTACCCCGTGGCCGAGGCCGCCCGCATGCTCGACGTCCCGACAGGCACCGTGAAGAGTCGGTGTGCCCGGGGCAGAGCCAGACTCCTTCCGCTGCTCACCCATCTGCGGCCCGGGGCCTCCGAGGACCAGAGCGAGGACGAGGACGGGGACGGGGACCGAAAAGAAACCGGGACGGGACGGAACCGGGTGCAGGGGACATCCGTCCCACCGTCAACGGGGTCCCCGTACGAGGACTCCCGGGATACAGGGCCAAGCGATTCAGCCGTTGTGAAGGGCGGAGGTGGGCGAGCGTGACTTCGACAGACACGGCCGGGCACCCGGATGTCGCCGAGATCTCCGACCTCACCGAAGGCATCCTTCCTTCGGACCGGAGCTCGGAGGTACGGCGCCACCTCGACGCCTGCGAGCTGTGCGCGGACGTGCACGCCTCGCTGGAGGAGATCCGCGGACTGCTGGGCACCGTGCCGGGCCCGCCCCGTATGCCGGCCGACGTCGCCGGCCGTATCGACGCCGCGCTCGCCGCGGAAGCGCTGCTGGCCTCCACCGTGCCCGAAGCCCTGGGCGCCCCGGTACTGGTCTCCGAGACCGGGGAGCTCACCGGCGGGGGCGCCGGCGCTTCCGTTTCACGTGAAACATCGGTACCGGCAGACCGCCCGGCCGGTCGGCCGCACACGGCGACGGGCCCGGGACGGAAGGGGCGCGATCGCGGCCGGCGCCGGAGGACCGTCGCCCTGGGTGCCGTGCTCACCGCCGCCGTGCTCGGCGCCGGAACGCTCGTCCTGCAGTCGCTCCACAGCAGCGGCTCCGACACCACGGCACGCGGCACCTCGACGTCGTCCGCGGGCGCCTTCTCCGGCAGCAGCGTGCAGAGCCAGGTGAAGGATCTGCTCGCGCCTCGGACGGGCAAGCAGCAGAGTCCGCACAGTAAGCAGCCGCGCTCGGGTGTCGGGACGGAACAGATCACCCCCACGCCGGCTCAGAGCGCGAACACCCTGCTCCAGACCCAGCCCTCGGTCCCGGACTGTGTGCGGCAGGCGATCCACCGCGACGGCAGCGTCCTCGGCGCCAAGACCGGCACCTACGCCGGCGAGAGCGCCTACCTCGTCGTGGTCCCCGACGCCCAAGACACCACCAAGGTGACGGCCTACGTCGTCGACGCGGCCTGCGTCGGCCGGAAGCCCGCCACCGTCGGCACGGTGCTGCTCCAGCAGTCCTTCCCACGCTCCTGAATCCGCACGGGGATTCGCCTCGGTCCCTGCGGTCATCCGTACTGTGTGCGTTCTCGGTGTGCGTGGACACACCGGGAATGCGCGCCCCTTAGGATCCGTTGGGTGGGGTGAGAGTTCCGAAAGGGGCTCTCACCGGTCGACAGACGCAGACCAGAGACGAGGAATCAAGCCGTGAGCGACGTCCGTAACGTGATCATCATCGGCTCCGGGCCCGCAGGCTACACGGCGGCGCTCTACACCGCGCGCGCGTCGCTGAGGCCCCTGGTGTTCGAGGGCGCTGTCACCGCCGGTGGTGCGCTGATGAACACCACCGAGGTGGAGAACTTCCCGGGCTTCCGAGACGGCATCATGGGCCCCGACCTCATGGACAACATGCGGGCGCAGGCCGAGCGCTTCGGCGCCGAGCTGGTTCCGGACGACATCGTCTCCGTCGACCTGACCGGTGAGATCAAGACCGTCACCGACACCGCGGGCACGGTGCACAAGGCGAAGGCCGTCATCGTCACCACGGGCTCCCAGCACCGCAAGCTCGGCCTGCCGAACGAGGACGCCCTCTCCGGTCGCGGCGTCTCCTGGTGTGCCACCTGTGACGGGTTCTTCTTCAAGGACCAGGACATCGCCGTGATCGGCGGCGGCGACACCGCGATGGAGGAAGCGACCTTCCTCTCCCGCTTCGCCAAGTCCGTGACCATCGTCCACCGCCGTGACACGCTGCGCGCCTCCAAGGCGATGCAGGAGCGCGCCTTCGGCGACCCGAAGATCAAGTTCGTCTGGGACAGCGAGGTCGCCGAGGTCCAGGGTGACCAGAAGCTCTCCGGCCTCAAGCTGCGCAACGTCAAGACCGGCGAGCTGTCGGACCTGCCCGTGACGGGCCTGTTCATCGCGATCGGCCACGACCCGCGCACCGAGCTGTTCAAGGGCCAGCTCGACCTGGACGAGGAGGGCTACCTGAAGGTCGCCGCTCCGTCCACCCGCACCAATGTCACCGGTGTCTTCGGCGCCGGCGACGTGGTCGACCACACCTACCGACAGGCGATCACCGCGGCCGGCACCGGCTGCTCTGCCGCCCTCGACGCCGAGCGCTTCCTCGCCGCTCTCGCCGACGAGGACAAGGCTGAGCCCGAGAAGACCGCCGCCGTCTGACCTCTCCCTCGCCCCGCCTCACCGCACGAACCAAGTTAAGGAGCCCGCCGTGGCCGGCACCCTGAAGAATGTGACCGACGACTCCTTCGAGCAGGACGTCCTCAAGAGCGAGAAGCCCGTCCTGGTGGACTTCTGGGCCGCCTGGTGCGGTCCGTGCCGCCAGATCGCCCCGTCGCTCGAGGCGATCGCCGCCGAGTACGGCGACAAGATCGAGATCGTCAAGCTCAACATCGACGAGAACCCGGGTACGGCCGCCAAGTACGGAGTCATGTCGATCCCGACCCTGAACGTCTACCAGAGTGGCGAGGTCGCCAAGACCATCGTCGGCGCCAAGCCGAAGGCCGCCATCGTGCGTGACCTCGAAGAGTTCATCGCCCAGTAGCCGGGCGGTGCCGTCGAGCGGCGGCGCATGTTTCACGTGAAACACGAATGGGCCAACCCCAACGGGTTGGCCCATTCGTATGTGGTCCCGACGCCGGTCCCTACAGCGGCCGCAGTACAGGCTCCTTCTGAACGGCCCCCAGGAGCCGGTCCAGGGCCAGCTCGACGTCCTCCCTCCAGGAGAGCGTCGAACGCAGCTCCAGGCGCAGACGCGGGTGCGCAGGGTGCTGCCTGACCGTCTTGAACCCCACCGCCAGGAGATGGTCCGCGGGCAGCAGACACGCGGGCTCCTTCCAGCGGGAGTCCCCGAACGCCTCGATCGCCTTGAAGCCTCGGCGCAGCAGATCCTTGGCGACCGTCTGCACCATCACACGGCCCAGCCCCTGTCCCTGGTAACCGGGCATGATGAACGCCGTGATGAGCTGCACCGCATCCGGTGACACCGGACTCGTGGGGAACGCCGAGGAGCGCGGGACGTAGGCCGGCGGTGCGTAGAGCACGTGACCCACGGGGACATCATCGACGTAGACCACCCGGCCGCACGATCCCCAGTCCAGGAGGACGGCGGAGATCCAGGACTCCTTCTCCAGAGCAGCGGTACCCGCCTTCAGCGCGGCTTCGCCACTGACGGGATCCAGTTCCCAGAAGACACACGAGCGACAGCGCTGGGGAAGGTCCTCAAGGTTGTCCAGCGTGAGCGGTACGAGCCGGCGCCCCATGAAGACTGTTCCTCACTTCCCTCGCCCGCGATGTCGCGAGCGGCTGTCAGAGCGCTTCGTTCCCTGAGCAGGCTGGCGACGAATCCGCCGACCACCCCGAGGCTCAGGCCAGCGCCCACCAGTCCGATGCGGCTCATCGTTCGCATGCCCCCGTCTCCCCACTCAGAGATCTGCCAGGTGGATGCGCCATACCTTTCGCATCGTAGCCACGATGCGATTCCCTCGATACTGCCTCAAAGCAAAGAGCGGACCGCGTTCCAGTACACACCGGACACGATCCGCTTCTCCGCACTGCGGGGGTGATCACGCGCGGCTCAGTCGTCCTGCTCCTCGGACTCGTCCTCGTGAATGCCCTTGAGAACCGGCCCCTCGCCCGGAGCGAGCGCGCCGAGGATGCGCTCGAGGTCCTCCATGGAGGCGAACTCGACGGTGATCTTGCCCTTCTTCTGCCCGAGGTCGACCTTCACCCGGGTCTCGAAGCGATCCGACAGGCGGGTGGCGAGTTCGCTCAGCGCAGGCGAGACCCGGCCACCGGCCCGCGGGCCCTTGGACCGCTGGGTGGCCTGGGGCCGTGAGCCCATCAGGGTCACGATCTCCTCGACGGCCCGCACGGAGAGGCCCTCGGCCACGATGCGATGGGCCAGCCGGTCCTGCTCCTCCGAGTCGTCGACGGACAGCAGGGCGCGGGCGTGTCCGGCGGACAGGACCCCGGCGGCAACCCGCCGCTGAACTGCCGGCGACAGCTTGAGCAGCCGCAGGGTGTTGGAGACCTGCGGACGGGAACGCCCGATGCGGTCGGCCAGCTGGTCGTGCGTGCAGTGGAAGTCCTTCAGCAGCTGGTCGTAGGCGGCCGCCTCTTCCAGCGGGTTCAGCTGCGCCCGGTGCAGGTTCTCCAGCAGGGCGTCCAGGAGGAGCTTCTCGTCGTCGGTGGCCCGGACGATCGCCGGGATGGCCTCGAGCCCGGCCTCACGGCAGGCCCGCCAGCGGCGCTCACCCATGATCAGCTCATAGCGGGCGGGGCCCAGCTGCCGTACGACGACGGGCTGGAGGAGGCCGACCTCCTTGATGGAGGTGACCAGCTCGTGCAGCGCGTCCTCGTCGAAGACCTCACGCGGCTGGCGCGGGTTCGGCGTGATGGAGTCGAGGGGGATCTCCGCGAAGTGCGCCCCCACCGGGGCCGCGGGGGTCTCCGCGACCGGGCTCGGCTGCGGCTCCTCGGGTTCCTGGGCGACGGGCGGCAGGGTGGCCACCTTCGCCGCGGCGACCCCTCGGTCGCTCGTCAGCACCGGGGCGGCTGCCGCGGACACGGACGGGCCGCTGCCCATCGCGGCCGGAGCCGGGTTCTTCTCGGTCGGGGCAGCCGGGATCAGGGCGCCGAGTCCACGGCCCAGCCCCCTCCGTCGCTCGCTCACTGGATCCCCTCCACCATGTTCGGGTCATTCTGGGCGCCGATGTGGGCTTGGCTCGCGTCGTAGCTGATGCCGACGCCCCTCAGCGCGATTTCTCGGGCCGCCTCGAGGTACGAGAGGGCACCGCTCGATCCAGGATCGTAAGTCAGCACCGTCTGCCCGTAGCTCGGCGCCTCGGAGATACGGACCGAGCGGGGAATGCTCGTCCGCAGCACCTCGTCACCGAAGTGGGTGCGCACCTCGTCCGCGACCTGCGAGGCGAGACGCGTCCGGCCGTCGTACATGGTGAGCAGGATGGTCGATACATGCAGCGTGGGGTTGAGGTGCCCGCGCACCAGGTCCACGTTGCGCAGCAGCTGGCCGAGCCCTTCCAGCGCGTAGTACTCGCACTGGATGGGGATGAGGACCTCCTGGCCCGCGACGAGCGCGTTGACCGTCAGCAGACCGAGCGAGGGCGGGCAGTCGATGAGGACGTAGTCCAGCGGCTGCTCGTACGCCTGGATCGCCCGCTGGAGCCGGCTCTCGCGCGCCACCAGGGACACCAGCTCGATCTCCGCACCAGCGAGATCGATGGTGGCCGGGGCACAGAAGAGTCCCTCGACATCCGGAACGGGCTGGACCACCTCGGCGAGCGGCCTGCTCTCCACCAGCACGTCATAGATGGAGGGGACGTCGGCGTGATGGTCGATCCCCAGTGCCGTGGACGCGTTGCCCTGCGGATCGAGGTCGATCACGAGGACGCGGCCGCCGTGCAGAGCCAGCGAAGCGGCAAGGTTGACGGTGGTCGTCGTCTTGCCCACGCCGCCCTTCTGGTTGGCGACCACGATGACCCGGGTCTGCTCGGGGCGCGGCAGACCTTCGCCGGCGCGGCCCAGAGCTTCCACCGCCAGTTGGGCAGCACGACCGATGGGAGTGTCGTCCATCGGGGACGGTGTTTCACGTGAAACATCCGTCCCCATCGATTCGGTACGGGGACCGGGGACCGGATCGGTCATCGGTCCCGCGATGTTGGCGTCGGACCGCAAGGATTCACTCTCCTCGACTTCAGGCTCGCAATGAACAGAGCCTCCCATGTCTTCGGGGTCATGAACCAGTGAGGCCTGTTGTTCTGTGGAGAAATCCACCTCTGTGGACAACTCCGAGGCCCCTCCGAGTGAACCGAGGGGCTTCCGGTCGCGAGGTTCGGCCGCGGCCCGGCCGCGACTGATGATGCCGTGCAGCAGTGAGCGACGTTTCACGTGAAACACGATGCACAGCATCGGCGACCGGACCTCTGCGACACTCCGGGTTGCGTGGCTTCGGCAGCTTGTGTGGAGTACGTCTCGTCGCCGGTGAGGATCAGGAACGGCGGTGACTGCGGCTCAGCGGCGACGCCGGGTCCGCCCCGTACGGGCCGCCTTGGCCCGCTTGGCGGCGAAGCGCACACCACCCGGGCTCTCGCCCACCTCGACGCGCACCACCGTGGACGGGGGGTCCACCACGCCGTCACCCACATGCAGGATCGACGTCGACACCGCCCCGAGCTTGCTGAGGGCCGTGGCCGCCGCCTTCAGCTCCTCCTCGGCGGTATCTCCCTTCAGGGCAAGCATCTCGCCGTAGGGACGCAGCAGCGGGATACCCCAGGCAGCCAGGCGGTCAAGCGGAGCCACGGCACGGGCGGTCACCACGTGGACGGGCGGCAGCTTGCCCATGACCTCCTCCGCCCGGCCCCGCACCACGGTGACGTGGTCCAGGCCCAGCAGCTCGACGACCTCCGTGAGGAAGGTGGTCCGCCGCAGCAGGGGCTCCAGCAACGTGATGTTCAGGTCTTCGCGGACCAGGGCCAGCGGAATGCCCGGCAGGCCGGCGCCCGAGCCGACGTCGCACACCGTCACCCCCTCGGGAACCGCCTCCGAGAGGACCGCGCAGTTCAGCAGGTGCCGCTCCCACAGCCGGGGCACTTCGCGCGGGCCGATCAGCCCCCGCTGCACGCCCGCCTCGGCCAGCAGTTCCGCATAGCGGACCGCATCGGCGAAGCGCGCACCAAACACTTCCCGCGCCTGCTCGGGCGCGGGGGGAAGCTCCGCTGCCTCCGTCACGGGGACCGTCCTTCCGTACAGCGCCGGCGCTTCTCGCACCGGCCACCAGAACTACCAGGCTGACAAAGTTCGGCCCCGCCTGCTCAACAGACGGGGCCGGTGAAACGGGGGGAGCCGATCAGGCGGGAAGCACGACGATGAAGCGCTGCGGCTCCTCGCCCTCGGACTCGCTGCGCAGTCCGGCCGCCTTGATCGCGTCGTGCACGACCTTGCGCTCGAAGGGGGACATGGGCTTGAGCTTCATCGGCTCACCCGAGCTCTTGACCTCGGCGGCGGCCTTGGCGCCCAGCTCGGACAGCTCGGCGCGCTTCTTGGCCCGGTAGCCCGCGACGTCCAGCATGAGCCGGCTGCGGTCCCCGGTCTCCCGGTGCACGGCCAGGCGCGTCAGCTCCTGGAGTGCCTCCAGCACCTCGCCGTCCCGGCCGACCAGCTTCTGCAGGTCACGCCCGCCGGTGTCGCTGATGATCGACACGGAGGCGCGGTCGGCCTCGACGTCCATGTCGATGTCGCCGTCGAGGTCGGCGATGTCCAGCAGACCCTCCAGGTAGTCCGCCGCGATCTCACCCTCCTGCTCGAGGCGGGTCAGGGTGTCTGCACCCTCGGCAGCGGCGGAGGTGGTGCCTTCCGTCACGGGATGGGCTCCTTCTTACTTCTTGGACGGGGACTTGGGCCGCTGCGGGCCACCCTTGCGCTGGCCGGACTGGGCCTTGCTGCGGGTGCCGGAGCCGGGCTTCTCGGGCTGCTTGGGAGCGGCGGGCTTGTCGTCCCGCGGCTCCTCGGACTTCTCCAGCGAGGTGGTCGCGGGGGCGTCGCCGGGCTGCTTCGGCCCGGACTGGCGCTGGGCCTTGCTCTGGCGCTTGGGCTGCTGGCGCCGCGCCACCGCGGTGGTGGTGGTGCCGTCCTCGGCCTGCACCACGGTCTGGCTCTCGCTCTTGGCCACGGTGCCGTCGGCGGCGGCGGCGAGGCCGGCCTTGGTCAGAGCGTTGATGAACTTGCGCTCGGACTCGTTGCGGTCCCGGCCCTTGGCGACGATCGCCTTGACGATGGTCTTCTCGCTCCGGCGGCGGACCTTGCCGTGGGTCGTCACGTGCTTGGTGAGGCGCTCCAGGTAGGCGGCCTGGGCCTTGGAACCCGGGGTCGGGTTGTTGTGGATGACGTACATCTGCTGGCCCATGGTCCACACGTTGGTGGTCAGCCAGTAGACGAGGACACCGACCGGGAAGTTGATACCGAAGACGGCGAACATGATCGGGAAGACGTACATCAGCATCTTCTGCTGCTGCATGAACGGGGTCTTCACGGTCGTGTCGACGTTCTTCGTCATCAGCTGGCGCTGCGTGTAGAACTGCGACGCCGACATCAGGACGATCATGATCACGGTCACGACGCGGACGTCGGCGACCGAGGCGCCCAAGGCGTGGATGGTGTCGGCGCTGTCCTTGAACTTCGCGGCCAGCGGGGCGCCGAAGATGTGCGCCTTACGCGCGCTCTCCAGCAGCTGGTCGTTGATGACGCCGATGGTCTGGCCCGAGGCGATGCCGTTGAGCACGTGGTACAGGGCGAAGAAGAACGGGGACTGCGCCAGGATGGGAAGGCACGAGGAGAGCGGGTTGGTGCCCGACTCCTTGTACAGCTTCATCATCTCTTCGGACTGACGCTGCTTGTCGTTCTTGTATCGCTCCTGGATCTTCTTCATCTCGGGCTGCAGCGTCTGCATGGCCCGGGTCGCCTTGATCTGCTTCACGAAGAGCGGGATCAGGCAGATGCGGATCAGGATCACCAGGGACACGATGGACAGGCCCCAGGCCCATCCGGTGTCGGGGCCGAAGATGGCGCCGTACACCGTGTGGAACTGGACGATGACCCAGGAGACTGGTGTCGTGATGAAGCTGAAGAGGCTGGCAATCGTGTCCACTAATCATGCTCCTTGGGCATGGGACGAGGTCTCTGCGGCCGGGCTCGAGGGTGGCTCGGAGATCGGCTTGTCCTCGAGGGCCGGTTCGGCGGCGGAGGTCCCGCCCTTGCGTGCGCGCCATGCGTCGCGCAGCAGTTCGTGCCACCGCGGGCGCTTGCGCGGTGGGACATGGTCCACACCACCGAGCGACCACGGGTTGCACCGGAGGATGCGCCAGGCGGTGAGTGCCGTTCCCTTGACCGCACCGTGCCGGTCGATGGCCGTGTAGCCGTAGTGGGAGCACGACGGGTAGTACTTGCACACCGGCCCCAGCAATGGACTGATCGTCCACTGGTACAGCTTGATCAGAGCCAGTAGCGGGTACTTCATCGCGCGCCCCCTCCCAGCAGCCGCTGAACGGCGGCGTCCAGGTCTCGGGCCAGCTGTGCGTGGTCTGCGTCGCCCGCTCCGGGCAGCGCTCGTACGACTACCAGGCTACCGGGGGGAAACAGGGCGACTCGGTCACGCATCAGGTGGCGCAGTCTGCGCTTCACTTGGTTGCGCACGACCGCACCACCCACTGCCTTGCTCACGACGAAACCCGCACGCGTCGGGGGAGCGCTCTCCCCAGGCGCGTGCGGGTCCGTGGCACCGCTTCGAAGGTGGACGACGAGGGTCGGGCGACCAGCCCGGCGACCTCGTCGTACAGCGGTCGCGAAGTCCTCGCGCCGCCTCAGCCGGTTCTCGGTGGGCAGCACGATGTCATGACCTGATCGGGATCAGGCGGACAGATGGGCGCGACCCTTGCTACGGCGGGACGCGAGGATCGCGCGGCCGGCACGGGTGCGCATACGCAGCCGGAAGCCGTGGGTCTTCGCGCGACGACGGTTGTTCGGCTGGAAGGTGCGCTTGCTCACTCGGGGGCTCCAGAAAAGAATCGGTAGTGGCGGGTGGCCGTCCTGGCTGTCACCGTGCGCCCACGAGTAGCTCGCGTCACGCCCGAGTGCACCGCTTCCCGATCACCTGAAGCGATCTGTGCCCATCGGAGGCAGGCGGCAGCAGCCATCGACAACTCGACCTGGTTACGGTACGCGCGGCTACGCCATCCGGTCAAACCGAGGGTAGCGGAGGCACACTATCCACAGGCTGGGGACAACAACTTGAACCGTAGCGGCCACGCTGACTACCGTGGCTGAACTCCGATTCGTTCCTTTATCCCCGGCCGAACCGATTTACATCCCGACCCGTCCGCGAACCACACGTTCGTGGGACCTGCTGAGAGAGCGTGCCCTGTGGCTGACGTACCTGCCGATCTTGCCGCAGTGTGGCCACGAGTACTGGACCAGCTCCTCGGTGAGGGCCGCGGGCAGGGTGTGGAGGCGAAGGACGAGCACTGGATCCGGCGCTGCCAGCCGCTGGCGCTGGTCGCGGACACCGCTCTGCTCGCCGTGCCGAACGAATTTGCGAAGAACGTACTGGAGGGCCGTCTCGCGCCGGTGGTGAGCGAGACCCTGAGCCGCGAGTGCGGCCGCCCCATCCGCATCGCGATCACCGTGGACGACTCCGCGGGCGAGCCGCCGGCCCCGCAGCAGTCGCGCTACGAGGAGCCGGAACCCCCTTCCGCGTACGAGGGCTACGGCCGGCACCGCGCCCCCGATCCGTCGCCGGGCGGCGAGCCGGGACCCCGGGGCGAGCAGATGCCGACCGCCCGCCCCGCCTATCCGTCCGAGTACCAGCGCCCCGAGCCCGGTGCCTGGCCGCGGTCCGGGCAGGACGACTACGGCTGGCAGCAGCAGCGTCTCGGCTTCCCCGAGCGCGACCCCTACGCCTCGCCGTCGCAGGACGCCTACGGCTCCTCCGGCCAGGACTCCTACGGCTCGCCGTCCCAGGACTACCGACCGCAGAGCGTGGACCGCCCGTCGTACCAGCCGAAGCGTGGCGAGTACGACTCGTCGCGATCCGAGTACGACCGTCAGGAGCGCGCGGACTACAAGCGTCCGGAGCGCCCTGACTACGACCGCCAGGACCGGCAGGACTACGACCGTCCGGACCGGC
The DNA here is from genome assembly GCF_036815105.1 of Streptomyces sp. IBSBF 3136. Taxonomy (NCBI): domain Bacteria; kingdom Bacillati; phylum Actinomycetota; class Actinomycetes; order Kitasatosporales; family Streptomycetaceae; genus Streptomyces; species Streptomyces sp. IBSBF 3136. Next base: position 1,291 of record NZ_JAJSZC010000030.1, on the reverse strand, counting down.
CCGACTACAACGCTCCGCGCGCCGAGTACGACCAGCGCGACCCGGTCCGCCGTGAGCTGCCCGAGTCACCGGCCGGCGCCGGACCGGCGCACCGCGGTGGCCCGGGCCGCCCCGACCTGCCGCCGTCCGGCGGGAGCGGGGCGCCCGGTCCGTCGGCCGCCAAGCCCGCGCCGGCGGGCGGCCCCGGTGAGCCGACCGCCCGGCTGAACCCGAAGTACCTCTTCGACACGTTCGTCATCGGCGCCTCCAACCGGTTCGCGCACGCGGCCGCGGTGGCGGTCGCCGAGGCGCCGGCGAAGGCGTACAACCCCCTTTTCATCTACGGGGAGTCGGGGCTCGGCAAGACCCATCTGCTGCACGCCATCGGGCACTACGCGCGCAGCCTCTACCCGGGCACGCGGGTGCGGTACGTCAGCTCGGAGGAGTTCACCAACGAGTTCATCAACTCCATCCGCGACGGCAAGGGCGACAGCTTCCGCAAGCGCTACCGCGAGATGGACATCCTCCTGGTCGACGACATCCAGTTCCTCGCGGACAAGGAGTCGACGCAGGAGGAGTTCTTCCACACCTTCAACACGCTTCACAACGCCAACAAGCAGATCGTGCTGTCCTCCGACCGGCCGCCCAAGCAGCTCGTCACGCTGGAGGACCGGCTGCGCAACCGCTTCGAGTGGGGCCTGATCACCGATGTCCAGCCGCCCGAGCTGGAGACGCGCATCGCGATCCTGCGCAAGAAGGCGGTACAGGAGCAGCTCAACGCCCCGCCGGAGGTGCTGGAGTTCATCGCCTCGCGGATCTCGCGGAACATCCGTGAGCTGGAGGGCGCGCTGATCCGGGTGACGGCGTTCGCGTCGCTCAACCGGCAGCCGGTGGACCTGGGCCTGACGGAGATCGTGCTGAAGGACCTGATCCCGGGTGGCGAGGACTCGGCGCCGGAGATCACGGCCACGGCCATCATGGGGGCGACCGCCGACTACTTCGGCCTCACGGTCGAGGACCTGTGCGGAACCTCGCGCGGCCGGGCGCTGGTGACGGCGCGCCAGATCGCCATGTACCTGTGCCGTGAGCTGACGGACCTCTCGCTGCCCAAGATCGGGGCGCAGTTCGGCGGCCGCGACCACACGACGGTCATGCACGCGGACCGCAAGATCCGCGCGCTGATGGCCGAGCGGCGCTCGATCTACAACCAGGTCACCGAGCTCACGAACCGCATCAAGAACGGCTGACAGGGCCGTACGGCAGCGGGGGGGGGGGGGGGGGGGGGGGGGGGGGGGGGGGGGGGGGGGGGGGG
>NZ_JAJSZC010000029.1:0-50593 GCF_036815105.1 Streptomyces sp. IBSBF 3136 | reverse complement strand
GGCCGGCTTGGCCGCGGGGCGGCCGCCGCGGCGGGTCTCGATCAGGCCGACCGCCTTCTCGGGCAGCCAGGCGGAGGCGGTGCCGCTGTCGTCGGAGCCGGAGCCGAACAGGTGCGGGGCGAGTTGGGCCTGGAGGTCGGCCGGGGAGGGGCGGCCCGACGCCTCCATCTGCATGCAGACCTCGATGAGCGGGCGCAGCTCGTCGGGCAGGCCGGTCAGGTCCGGGCCCTCGCGCAGCAGCATGAAGACCGTCTCGACCGGGTTGGCGCCGTGGAAGGGCGGGTGGCCGGTGGCCGCGAAGACCAGCATGGAGCCGAGCGAGAAGACGTCGCTCGCGCCGGTGACGCTGCGCGAGTCCTTGGCCTGCTCGGGGGACATGTAGGCGGGGGTGCCGACCGCGACGTTCGTCATCGTCAAACGGGTGTTCGAGACCCCGGAGGCGATGCCGAAGTCGATCACCCGGGGGCCGTCCTCGACGACCAGGACGTTGGAGGGCTTCAGGTCGCGGTGGACCAGGCCCGCGCCGTGGATGGACTGCAGCGCCTCCGCCACACCCGCGGCGAGCCAGCGCACGGCCTGGGCCGGGAGCGGCCCGCACTCGTTCACTATCTCCTCGAGGGAGGGCGCGGGGACGTAGGCCGTGGCCAGCCAGGGCACGGCGGCGCGCGGGTCGGCGTCGACCACGGCGGCCGTGTAGAAGCCGGAGACCGCCCGGGCCGCCTCCACCTCGCGGGTGAAGCGGACCCGGAAGAGCTGGTCCTCGGCCAGCTCGGTGCGGACCGTCTTGATCGCCACGCGCCGGCCGGACGCCGAGCGTGCCAGATAGACCAGCCCCATGCCGCCGGCACCCAGCCGGCCCAGCACCTCGAACGGCCCGATCCGCCGCGGATCGTGCTGTGTCAGCTGATCCACCACTTGCCTGCCACCTCCCCGTACGAGCCGCGCCACCCACTTATGTACGCGACCGAAGTGCAGCGTCTCACCACCGCACCGCCATGGCGGCACGCACCCTGATTCTTCCTGGCCGGGCCGCTGGTTGCGAACCCGGTGATGAATCGGGGTGTCTCATGCCGAATACGGTCATTTCATCGCAGTGGTGCCGGGCCGCGACCGCCTCACCGACGCAGCACCGCGAACGACGCCCCCTGATTGTCGGTGACGACGGCCACGTGTCCGTACGACGTCTCGAAGGGCGGGACCTGGACCCTCCCGCCGAGCCGCTGCACGGCCCCGACGGTGTCGTCCAGGTCCGTGACCCGGAAGTGGGTGACGAAGTGCGGGGGCATCTCGGCCGGGAACACCTCGGACACGTCGGCGCGGCCGAAGTCCGGCTGGGCGCCGGAGCCGAACAGGGCCTCGTGGAAGAGCTCGCCGTAGAAGGCGTTCGCGGCGGCGGTGTCCCGGGTGTACAGCTCGGCCCAGACGAAGGTGCCCGGCTCGTACCGCCGCTCGAAGCCCGGGTGGGTGCCGGCCTGCCACAGGCCGAAGACCGCCCCGTCGGGGTCGGTGGCCAGGGCGGCGACGCCGAGATCGGCCACCGCGAACGGGGCCATCACCACCTGGCCGCCGGCCGCGGTGATCCGCCGGCCCAGGGCCGCGGCGTCCGGGGTGGCGAAGGAGACCGTCCAGACGGTGGGCATGCGGCCGTCCGTCTTGGGGGCCAGCGAGGCGACCAGGTCGCCGTCCAGCCGGGCCCACACCGAGGAGCCGAACGCCTCCTCGAAGGTCCACCCGAAGAGCTCGCCGTAGAACCTCTTGCCCGCCTCGACGTCGGGAAGCTCGGCGTCCACCCAGCAGGGAGCGCCCTCCGCGTACACCGGTGCCCTGTTTTCGGCCATGTGGTCAAAGTAACCGCGTCGCACGCACCCCGCAGACCAGCCACACCACCCCGGACATCCCCGTGCACCCCATTTGCAGTCGGCCGAATCGCGCTCTCATCCCCCCTCGGTAAGCTGACGACATGACAGGACAAGTGCGTACCGTCGACGGCCGCGTGGCCGGCCGGCGTGGGCAGGCGACCCGGCAGAAGCTGCTCGACTGCCTCAGCGAGATGCTCAGCTCCTCCCCCTACCGGGACGTCAAGGTCATCGATGTCGCCCGGAAGGCGGGCACTTCGCCCGCGACCTTCTACCAGTACTTCCCGGACGTCGAGGGCGCCGTCCTTGAGATCGCCGAGCAAATGGCCGCCGAGGGAGCCGGGTTGACCGAGCTGCTGGAGGGGCGCACCTGGGCGGGCAAGGCGGGGTGGCAGACGGCGCAGGAACTGGTCGACGGCTTCCTCGAGTTCTGGCGGAAGAACGACGCGATCCTGCGCGTGGTGGACCTCGGTGCCGCCGAAGGGGACAAACGGTTCTACAAGATCCGCATGAAGATCCTGAACTCGGTGAACAACTCCCTCGCGCAGTCCATCACCGAGCTGCAGTCCAAGGGCCGGATCGACAAGGACGTGAACCCGGCGGCGATCGCGGGCTCGCTGGTCGCGATGCTCGCGGCGGTGGCCTCGCACCAGAAGGGCTTCTCCTCCTGGGGCGTCAAGCAGGCCGAGCTCAAGCCCAACCTGGCGCTGCTGGTCCACCTCGGCGTGACGGGCAAGAAGCCGACGAAGTAGCGGCCGGCTCCCTTTTCCAGGTCCCAAGTCCTGTCTGGCAGGCGGTGGTTCACCCGTGGTGAGCCACCGCCTGTTTCACTGTGCGGGCAGCCGCCCGCTTCACCGTGCGGGCAGCGCGCGGTCCCGCACCACGTGCTTCATCACCAGCGTCGAGGTCAGCCGCTGCACCCCCGGCAGGGTCGCGAGCCGCTCGTCGTACAGCCGCTGGAAGGCGGCGAGGTCGGCGGTGGCCACCCGCAGCAGATAGTCCGGCTCGCCGAACAGCCGCTGGGCGTCCAGGACGTGGTCCAGCTCGCTGACCGCCCGCTCGAACTCCGCGACCGTGTCCCGGTCCTCCTGCCGCATGGAGACGAAGACCAGCGCCTCGAAGTTCAGGCCGAGCGCGGCCGCGTCCACCACCGCCCGGTAGCCCTGGATGGCACCGGACCGCTCCAGCTCACGCAGCCGCCGGTGACAGGGCGAGACGCTCAGCCGCACCCGGGCGGCCAGCTCGGTCACGGTCAGCCGCCCGTCCTGCTGGAGCTCGGCAAGGATTTTCCGGTCCACGTCGTCCATGAGGGAGATTCTCCCCCACCTGCCGCGATCATGAGCAAACTTCGGGAACACTTTCGGGCCATTCACGCCTAATGTCCCCGGTATGAACTCGGGACTGCTCCTCTCCTTCCTCGCGGTGGACCTGCTGCTGGTGTGCGTGCCGGGCGCGGACTGGGCCTACGTCATCACGGCCGCCCTGCGCGGCCGGCCGGTGCCGCGCGCGGTGGCGGGCCTGGTCTGCGGGTACGCCCTGCACACGGTGCTGGCGACGGCGGGCCTCGCGGTCCTGGTGGCGGGCTCGCCCCGGCTGCTGACGGCACTGACGGTGGCGGGCGCCGGGTACCTGCTGTGGCTCGGCTGGGGGGTGCTGCGCCGCCCGGCCGTCCCGGGGGCGGTCCGGGAGGCGGCCGACGACAGCGGTGGCCGCCTCTTCCTGCGGGGCGCCACCATCAGCGGGCTGAACCCCAAGGGGCTGCTGCTCTACCTGTCGGTGCTGCCGCAGTTCCTCACCCTGCGCGGCGGCCACCTTCCGGTGCCCGTGCAGACGGCCGCCCTCGGCCTGCTCCACATGGCGTGCTGCGCGGCCGTCTACCTCACCGTGGGCCTGCTGGCCCGGGTCCTGCTGGCGGCCCGCCCGGCGGCGGCCCGCGCGGTCACCCGCACCTCGGGCGCGGCGATGCTCGGGATCGGCGCGTTCCTGCTGGTGGAGCGGCTGGCGACGCTGTGACGCTCACCTGGGTTCGAGCCGGAACAGCCTGATCTCGCGCTCCACCCGCGCCTGGTAGGTGGCGTACGGCGGCCAGAACTCCACGAGCTGGCGCCAGACGGCGGCCCGTTCCGCACCCGTGAGCAGCCGAGCCGTGACGGGGATGTCCCGTCCCTCCCAGTTGACGGAGGCGTCCGGACGGGCGAGCAGGTTGTGGGTCCAGGCGGGGTGCCCGGTCCGCCCGAAGTTGGAGCCGACCAGCACCCAGCCGCGGCCGTCCCCGGCGGGCATGCAGGCGAGCGGGGTCCTGCGGGGCAGTCCGCTGCGGGCGCCGGTGGAGGTGAGGATCAGCCCGGGCAGCATCAGGGCGCTCGGCAGCACCCGACCCCGGGTGAGCCGGTGGACGGCCCGGTCCAGCGCCGGGACCACGTGGGGGGCGACCTTCGCGAAGGCCCGGGTGGCGGAGACCCGCTGCACGAACCGCACCGCGGCGCCGGGCATCAGACCGCCACCTCGTCGCGACCGAACAGCCCGGCCTCCTCGGCGGCCCGGTCCCGCAGCCGGTGCGGGGGCCCGAACAGCAGCTCGTCCCCGGTCGCCCGCTTGAAGTACAGGTGGGCCTCGTGCTCCCAGGTGAACCCGATCCCGCCGTGCAGCTGGATCGCCTCCCCGGCCGCGGAGCGCGCCGCCTCCAGCGCCTGCGCGAGCGCGAGCCGGCCCTCCCGCCGGCCGTGGGCGGCGGCCCAGGCCGCGTAGCAGGCGGCCGAGCGCGCGGCCTGCACCCGCACGTAGACGTCCGCGAGCCGGTGCTTGACCGCCTGGAAGGAGCCGACGGGCCGCCCGAACTGCTCGCGCCGCCCGACGTACTCGACGGTCCGCTCCAGCGCCCGCGCCGCGGTGCCCGCCGCCTCGGCGGCGAGCACGGTGGCGACCATGTCGCCCAGGTCCGCGAGGGCGGTGAGCGCGTCCCCGTCGGCCGTCCCCAGCAACTGGGCCGGTGCGTCCCGCAGTTGGACACGGCCCTGGGGCCGGGTGATGTCGAGCGCGGTCTGCCGGGCCCGTGCCAGTCCCTCGGCGTCCCCGGCGACCAGGAACAGCAGGGTCCGGGAGCGCGCGAACCCCCCGGTGTGCGCGGCGACGACGAGCAGGTCCGCGCTGTGCCCGTCCAGCACCTGGTCGGCCTGCCCGTACAGCCGCCAGCCGTCCCCCACCGGCCGGGCCTGCACCCCGCCGGCCCGCCCGCCGCCGGCCCACGGGCCGCCGTTGCCGCCGGTCAGGGCGAGCGCGGTGGCGAGGGCCTGACCGGGGACGGCGAGGGTGGCGGTGCGGGCACCGGCGGCGAGCGGGGGCAGCAGCCCGGCACGCTGCGCCTCGGTGCCGAGGGCGAGGATCAGCGGGGCCGCGAGGACGGAGGTGGCCAGCAGCGGGGAGGGGGCCAGGGCGCGTCCGGTCTCCTCGCAGGCGAGCGCGAGTTCGGTGACCGAGCAGCCGACACCGCCGTAGCTCTCGGGGACGGCGAGCCCGGGCAGGCCGAGCCGGCCGGCGAGGGCGGACCACAGGGCGGGGTCGTACCCGGCCGGGCTGTCGGCGGCGGCCCTCAGTTCCGCGCCGCCGCAGCGCTTGCGCAGCAGCTCGCGCAGGGTGCGGCGGATGTGGTCCTGCTCGGCGGTGAGGCGGGTGTCCATGGCTGATCCGATCCCTCCGGCTGGACTCACCCTGATCTGACGGTGCGTCATATTAGGCCCGGCGGACCGGGAAACCCAGAGGCGCGACGCCTGCCGCGGGCCGCAATATCTGATGTACCGTCAGATTCATGAGACCCGGGAACCGGAAGGTCGCCGTGGCCGGGGTGGCCCTCGCCGACTGCGGCCGCGTGGACGACGCGACCCCGTACGCCCTGCACGCCCAGGCGGCCCGCCGCGCCCTGGCCGACGCGGGCCTGGACCGCGCCCTGGTGGACGGCTTCGCCTCGGCGGGCCTCGGCACGCTGGCCCCGGTGGAGGTGGCGGAGTACCTGGGGCTGCGTCCCACCTGGGTGGACTCCACCTCGGTCGGGGGCGCGACCTGGGAGGTCATGGCGGCACACGCGGCGGACGCGATAGCGGCCGGCCGCGCCGAGGCCGTCCTGCTGGTCTACGGCTCGACGGCGCGGGCGGACATCAGGGCGGGCCGCAGGACGGGCGAGCTGTCCTTCGGGGCGCGCGGCCCGCTCCAGTTCGAGGTCCCGTACGGCCACACGCTGATCGCCAAGTACGCGATGGCGGCCCGCCGGCACATGATCGAGCACGGCACCACGATCGAGCAGCTCGCGCAGGTGGCGGTCCAGGCCCGGGCCAACGCCGCCCTGAACCCGGAGGCGATGTACCGCGACCCGATCACCGTCGACGACGTGCTGGCCGGCCCGCTGATCGCCGACCCGTTCACCAAGCTGCACTGCTGCCTGCGCTCGGACGGCGGCGCGGCGGTCCTGCTGGTGGCCGAGGAGTACGCGCACGACTGCCGTACCCGGCCGGTGTGGGTCCTCGGCACCGGCGAGCACGTCTCCCACGCGACCATGTCCGAGTGGCCGGACTTCACGGTCTCCCCGGCGGCCGTCAGCGGCAGGCTGGCCTTCGGGCGGGCCGGGGTGCGCCCCGCCGACATGGACTTCGCCGAGATCTACGACGCCTTCACCTACATGACCCTGGTGACCCTGGAGGATCTGGGCTTCTGCGCCAAGGGCGAGGGCGGGGCGTTCGTGGAGAAGGGCCGGCTGCTGGTGCGCGGCGGTGAGCTGCCGGTGAACACGGACGGCGGCGGCCTGTCCGCCCAGCACCCGGGCATGCGGGGCCTCTTCCTGCTGGTGGAGGCGGTACGGCAGCTGAGGGGCGAGGGCGGCGAGCGCCAGGTGCGCACCCGGGACGGCGGGCCGCCACGCCTCGGCGTCGCCTCGGGGACGGGCGGCTGGTTCTGCTCCTCGGCGACGGTGGTGCTCGGCCGGGACTGATGGTGGTGCGGGGCGGGGACTGACGGCGGTGCCGGGCCGGGACCGAGGGCGCCCGGGGCCGGGGCAGGCCCCGGCGGCGCGCCTTCCGTGCGGCCGGTGCGCCGCCGGGGGCGATACTCGGCCCATGGCACAAAAGGATCTCCACGACATGCTGCGGTCCCTGCGGGTGTGGGCGCCCGGGGTGACGGAACTGCGGCCCTTCGACCCGGACAAGGCCCCGCCGGCCCCGCTGCACCTGTTCACCACCTGGTTCGCCGAGGCGGTCGAGGCGGGCCAGCCGGAGCCGCACACCATGTCGCTGGCGACGGCGGACGAGGACGGCCGGCCGGACGCGCGGATCGTGATGCTGCACGGCGCCGACGCGGACGGCTGGACCTTCGCGAGTCACGCCACGAGCCGCAAGGGCCGGGACCTGACCGCCCGCCCGTACGCCGCCCTGGCCTTCTACTGGCCGGTGCTGGGCCGCCAGGTGCGGGTGCGGGGCCCGGTCGCGTCGGCGCCGTCCCCGGAGAGCCAGGCGGACCTGCACGCGCGCTCGACGGGGGCGCTGGCGGCCGCGCTCACGGGACGGCAGAGCGAGGAGCTCGACTCGCTGGAGGAACTGCGCGAGGCGTCGCTGGCCGCCTGGGAGCGGGCCCGGGAGAACCCGGCGGAGCCCTCCCCCACCTGGACCCTGTACCGGCTGCGCCCCGAGGTGGTGGAGTTCTTCCAGGGCGACCCCGAGCGCCGCCACGTCCGGCTGGAGTACCGGCGCACCGAGTTCGGCTGGAGCAGGCGGCTGCTGTGGCCGTGACGCGCGCGGCTCAGCCGCCCGGCGCGAACACCGGCACCCCGCCCCGGAACGCGACCCCCAGGTCCATGCCGGCCACCGCCTCGTCCCCCGCGCACCCCACCAGCTCGGTCATCATCCGCGGCCCCTCCGCCAGGTCCACCACCGCGGCCACGTAGGGGGTACGGGCATCGAAGGGCGCGAGGTCGTTGCGGTGGACGGTGGACCAGGTGTAGAGGGTCGCCCGGCCGCCGGCCTCCTCCCAGTCCACCTCCGCGCTCCAGCAGTGCGGGCAGAACTCGCGGGGGTAGTGGTGGGCCCGGCCGCAGGCCCGGCAGCGGCGGAGGAGCAGGCGGCCGGCGGCGGCCGCCTCCCAGTAGGGGCGGGTGAAGGCGTCGATCCCGGGGACGTCGGAGCGGCCCGCGTTCATCCGAACCACCCCAGTACCGCGTCCAGCGACCAGGTCTGCCACGCCATGGCGAAGAACCCGACCAGCGAGATCAGCGCCATCATGGAGTTCTGCCCCTGTTCCGCCCAGTCGTGGATCATCAGCACGAAGTAGAGGACGTTCAGGACCAGGCCGCCCAGCAGGGCCACCGGGGTCAGGAAGCCGAGGACCAGGCCGAGGCCCAGTGCGAGTTCGGCGTAGGCCACGACGTACGCCATCAGCTTCGGCCGTGGCTTCACCACCCGCTCGAAGCCCGTCCGCACCGGTTCCCAGCGGTGCTCGGCGGCCACGTCCGCCGCCCAGGCGATGCCCGCCCCGCGCTCGAACCAGGCCTTCTTGTCCTTGTGCCGCCAGCTCTCCAGCCACCACAGACCGAGTCCTATGCGCAGCACCGCGAGCCACTCCGCGCCGTCGAGCCAGATCGCGTCCATGGCATCTGACGGTACGTCAGATATTGGGGCTTGCCGAGGGGTCGCGACGCCGTTCTTCACCGCGCACGCGCCGTTCCCGTACACCCGTGATCAATCCGCAACCAATTCCGGTCTTGACCGAGACCCATCAACGGAGTGCGTGATTACGCTCGCGCTCATGGCCGACTCCCGTCCCTCCCCCGCGCACCTTTCCGCGACCCCCGCCGACCGCCCCGTCTACGTGATCGGCGCGGGCCCCGGCGGGCTCGCGGCCGCCCACGCGCTGCGGTCCCGGGGCATACGGGCGGTGGTCCTGGAGAAGTCGGACCAGGTGGGCTCCTCCTGGCGGCGGCACTACGACCGGCTGCACCTGCACACCACCCGCCGGCTGTCCGCCCTGCCGGGCCTCAGGATGCCCCGCAGGTTCGGGCGCTGGGTGTCCCGGGACGACGTGGTGCGGTACCTGGAGAAGTACACCGAGCACCACGAGCTGGAGATCGTCACCGGTGTGGAGGTGTTCCGCGTCGAGCGGTCGGCGGACGGCACGGGCTGGCTGCTGCACGCCTCCGGCGGGCGGGAGCTGACCGGCAGCGCGGTGGTGGTCGCGACCGGCTACAACCACACCCCGCGGGTGCCCGACTGGCCCGGCCTCGACGGCTTCGGCGGGGAGTTCACCCACGCCTGCCACTACCGGAACGCCGAGCCCTACGCGGGCCGGGACGTGCTCGTCGTCGGCGTCGGCAACACCGGTGCCGAGATAGCCGTGGACCTGGTGGAGGGCGGGGCCGCCCGGGTGCGCCTCGCGGTGCGCACCGCCCCGCACATCGTGCGCCGCTCGACCGCCGGCTGGGCCGCCCAGTACACGGGCGTGCTGGTGCGGCGGCTGCCGGTGCGGCTCGTCGACCGGCTCGCCCGGCCGCTGGCGCGGATCAGCACCCCCGACCTGTCCGCGCACGGGCTGGCACGCCCGGACACCGGGCTGTACAGCAGGGTGCGGGAGGGGGCCATCCCGGTCCAGGACGTCGGCCTCATCGACGCCGTCCGCAAGGGGAAGGTCGAGGTCGTGGCCGCCGTCGAGGGCTTCGAGGACGGGAAGGTGACCCTCGCCGACGGGAGCCGGATATCACCGGACGCGGTGATCGCGGCCACCGGGTACGCACGGGCGCTGGAAGGTCTGGTCGGGCACCTGGAGGTGCTGGACGGGCGCGGGAAGCCCGTGACACACGGGCCGCGCACCCCGGCGAACGCGCCCGGCCTGTACTTCACCGGGTTCACCAACCCGATCAGCGGCATGCTCCGCGAGCTGGCCATCGACGCGGAGAAGATCGCCAGGGCGGTGGCCCGCAGGCCGGCCCAGTAGGTCATGTCCGCCGAGTCAGGGCAGCCGGAGCAGTCGGCAGACGAGGGTGACCAGCGCTCGGTAGTGGTGGGCGCGCGTGTCGTAGCGGGCGGCCAGGCGGAGCTCTGAGCGGCCCTTGCCGTCAGCGCCGGCGGGCCTCCTCGGGCCACGCATGCACGCCCTGCGCGGGGGTCACGCCCGGCCGGATGAGGTCGGCCGGGTCCTGGTCGACCATGCCGGGCATGCGGTGGTCCGGCGGGTGCCGGCGTAAAGAACCGCGGACTCTTGAGGCCCTCTCCATGCATGCTTCGCCGGTGAGGTCGATCGGCCTGAAATCAGCTGTCGCCCGCTAATTTCTCTGCAGGGTGCGGGTGACGCCCGCGATGATGGCGGTCGTCAGTACCCAGCCGAAGGCGATCAGGAGGTAGGCCAGCCACTGGAGGTCGCCGTTCGACCAGTACCAGGCCGCGCGCTGACCCAGGCCACCGATGGGGATCAAGAGGTCGAGTGTGTAGATGAGGGGCTGGAAAGGGGCGCCTTCGCCCTGTTTGATCGGGGTGGGGGAGCCGGCACCGAAGGACAGCGTGCCCGTCAGGGTCAGCGCGAGGAGCCAGACGCCGGCCAGCCAGGGGCGGTAGCCGTAGCCGACGGTCACATCGAGCAGGTGCCCCCACACGCGTGCGGCCGGGTGAAGAGTTCGACGCCGATGGCGCTGTTTGGCCAGGAGCACGCGGCGGGCGTCGTCATCGTGGCCGGCCTTGCGGTGCCAGCTGGCCAACTGCTCATAGGGCTGCGGGTTGTAGCCCGGGCTTCGTCGTATCCACGCCACGCGGTGGGCGACGGAGTGCCGCTGCCCCACTGCCTCCCGCCGCTCGCCTGCTTCGTCCATCTTGATGGAGTTGTAGACGAAGCCATCCAGCTCCACCACGTCCGGCCAGCTGTGTTCGCTGTCGTGGAGGTAGGACACCTGCGCACCCCGCAGGTCTACGGTGCCGGAGGGTGGGTGGGCGACGGTGAAGTCGAAGTCGACGGTCTGCATCAGTGGGGCGACCAAAGATGGACCGCGGCCGTCGGGCGGCCCGTTCAGGAGGGCTCCTTCAAAGGCCAGGTTGTCGGAGATCCGGGCGCCCCGCAGCCGTACAGTCCCGTTCGCGGTGAACCCGTCGGAGAGATTGATCGTCGAGGCCACAGCGTTGTCCAGTGCGAGGGCTACTCCGCGCGGAGAGGGGTCCTCCAGGCGCGCGCCCTTCATGAACAGTCCGCCCGGCAACTGCGCACCCACCAGCCGCACTTCACCGCGAGCCACGAATCCGCCGTTGCAGAACACGCCTCCTTCCATGACCAGCCCGCCTGCGGCCACGGCCCATCCTCCGGGCGCGCTGATCTCGGCCCCGTCGAGCAGGACGCCGCCGCTCACCCGGGCGTCGCTCAGCGACAGAGCGGTGCTGACGTGGTTGAAAGGCGAAGAATCGAGGCTCTCCACGACGGAGCGCCGCAGGTCGAAGATTCCCTCGATGCGCGCCGAATCGGCTTCGATGCCCGGCACGTGGCTACCCGAGATCACAAGTGTCCGCGTCGACGCTCCGAGGAGGTCCACAGCCTCCTCGAACCAGCAGTCCTCGAGCCATAAGGCGTGAGCGATCTGCGCGCCGGCCAGATTGAGGCGCCCGGATATCCGCGCCCCCGCGAGCCTCAGGCACGCCACGGCGCCCGGCTGCATGGCATTCGCGCCCAGGAGAAGCGCCACGATCACGGCAGCCCGAACCCTCCGCCCGGGGCCCCACTGCCGGCCTTCGTCGACCCGATCCTCGGGCAAACCCGTGCGCAGGTCCACGCGGCGTCCTTCAGGGAACGCGTCCCACAACTGCCGCTCCGGCAAGGTCAACTCGTCGTATGAGAGCACTCATGCAGAGTAGTGATCGTCCTACGCGCTCGCCTTGCCCTGGCGCGCGACGATCGGAGGGCAGCCCCTTCTGCCAGGGGCCCTAACGACCTGATCCGAACGAAAGACCCTGACCTCCACAACTTCGCCGCTCCTCACCCATTCCTGACGTCCTGTCAGTTCAGTAATCTGACAGAGCGTCAGTTATGGGCGCCAGTCATGGCTGTCACACAGGAGCGGGCGGACCGATGCTTGGATCAACCCACGGCACCCTCACCACCGACTCCCGCCGGGCCCGGGTCATCGCCTGCGGCGAGCAGCGGCCCGGACCCGCCGTCCACGGCCGGGCGGAACCCCTGGACGGCGCGGCGGCCGGGGCCGACGTCGACGTCAGCGGGCGGCCGCTGTCCGCCGCCGTCCCGGACCTGGCGCGGTTCTTCCGGCCCGAGTCCGTCGCGGTGATCGGCGCCTCGGACACCGAGGGCCGGCCGAACACCGGGATCACCCGCCAACTGCTGGACTGGGCCGAGCGGGTCGGGGCCCGGGTGCATCCGGTGCATCCGAGCCGGCCGTCCGTGTTCGGCGTCCCGTGCCACGCCTCCGTCGCCGACCTGCCCGGCCAGGTCGACCTGGCCGTCCTGCTGGTGGCCGACCCGCTGCCGGTGATCGAGGAACTCGCCGAGGCGAAGGTCAGGTTCGCCGTCGCCTTCGCCTCCGGGTTCGCCGAGACCGGCGCGGTGGGGGCCGAGGCGCAGGAGCGGCTCGCGGACGCGGTGCGCCGCTCAGGACTGCGGCTGCTCGGGCCGAACACCAACCTGAACGCCTTCGAGCGGTTCCGGGAGGACCTCGACGGGCCCGCGATCGCGCTCATCACCCAGTCGGGACACCAGGGCAGGCCCGTCTTCGCCCTGCAGGAGCTGGGCATCCGGCTCTCCCATTGGGCGCCGACCGGCAACGAGGCCGACCTGGAGACCGCCGACTTCATCTCCTGGTTCGCCGAGCGGCCCGAGGTCGGTGCCATCGCCTGCTACGTGGAGGGCCTGAAGGACGGGCGGGCCTTCCTGCTCGCCGCCGACCGCGCCGCCCGCCGCGGGGTACCGGTGGTCGCGGTGAAGGTGGGCCGCACGGAGGCCGGGGCGCGCACCGCCGCCTCGCACACGGGCAAGCTCACCGGCGCCGACGAGGTGGTGGACGCGGCCATGCGGCAGTACGGCGTGATCCGTGTGGACGGACTCGACGAACTCCAGGACACCGCGGCCCTGCTGGCCCGGGCCCGGGCGCCGCTGGCCGACGGGGTCGCCGTCTGCTCCATCTCCGGCGGCACCGGCGCCCACGTCGCCGACCTGGCCGCCGGGCAGGGACTGCGGCTGCCGCGGCTGACGGCCGAGAAGCAGACCGAGCTGCACCAGTGGATACCGGGGTACCTGGACGTGGCCAACCCGGTGGACACCGGCGGGCACCCGGTGGGCGACGCGCGCGGGCGGAAGATCATCGACGCGATCCTCGCGGACCCTCAGGTGGGTGTGCTGGTCTGTCCGGTGACCGGGCCCTTCCCGCCGCTCAGCGACCGGCTGGTGCGCGACCTGGTCGAGGCCGCCGAGGAGACGGACAAGCTGGTCTGCGTGGTGTGGGGGTCGCCGGTCGGCACCGAGCCGGCGTACCGGGAGGTGCTGCTCGGCTCCTCCCGGGTGGCCACGTTCCGGACGGTGGGCAACTGCCTCACGGCCGTGCGGGCCTGGCTCGACCACCACCGCTTCGCCGCCGGCTACCGCTCACCCTTCGACGAGGCCCCGCGCACCCCCTCCCCCTCCTTCCGCAAGGCCGAGGCCCTGATGCGGCCCGGGCAGCAGCTCAGCGAGCACGGGGCCAAGCAGCTGCTGCGCGCGTACGGCATCCGGGTGCCGCGCGAGCAGCTGGTGACCAGCGCGGCCGCGGCCGTGCGGGCGGCCGGACAGGTCGGCTACCCGGTGGTGATGAAGGCGTCCGGCGCCCGGATCGCCCACAAGACCGAGCTGGGCCTGGTGAAGATCGGCCTGACCTCGGCCAGCCAGGTCCGGGACGCCTACCGGGAGCTGACCGACATCGCCCGCTACGAGGGCGTCCCGCTGGACGGCGTCCTGGTGTGCCAGATGGTCGAACAGGGCGTGGAGATGGTCGTCGGGGTGACGCACGACGGGCTGTTCGGGCCGACCGTGACCGTGGGGCTCGGCGGAGTGCTGGTCGAGGTGCTGCGCGACGCGGCCGTACGGGTGCCGCCGTTCGGCGAGGAGCAGGCCCGGGACATGCTCGCCGAGCTGCGCGGCCGGGCCCTGCTGGACGGGGTGCGGGGGCGGCCGCCCGCCGACCTCGACGCGCTCGTGGAGGTCGTCCTGCGGGTCCAGCGCATGGCGCTCGAACTGGGCGGGCAGATCGCCGAGCTGGACATCAACCCGCTGCTGGTGCTGCCCCGCGGGCAGGGCGCGGTGGCACTGGACGCGCTGGTGGTGTGCCGGTGAGCGCGCCGGTGCGGCACGAGGTCCGCGACGGCGTCTCGTACGTCACACTGGACCGGCCCGAGGCCCTCAACGCCCTCACGCCCGAGCTGCGGGACCGGCTGATCGGGCTGCTGGCCGGGGCGTCGGCGGACCCGGACGTCCGGGCCGTCGTACTGACCGGCACCGGGCGCGGCTTCTGCGCGGGCGCTGACCTCAGCGGTGGCGGTGGCGGTGGGGAGCGCGTCCCGGGGGACGTGGCCCGCACCCTGCGGCTCGGCGCCCAGCGGCTGGTCGCGGCCGTGCTGGACTGCGAGAAGCCGGTCATCGCCGCCGTGAACGGCACGGCGGCCGGGCTCGGGGCCCATCTGGCGTTCGCCTGCGACCTGGTGCTGGCCGCCGAGTCGGCGCGGTTCATCGAGGTGTTCGTCCGGCGCGGCCTCGTCCCGGACGGCGGCGGCGCCTATCTGCTGCCCCGCCTGATCGGCCCGCAGCGCGCCCGGGAGCTGATGTTCTTCGGCGACCCGGTCCCGGCGGCGGACGCGCAGCGGCTGGGTCTGGTCAACCTGGTGGTGCCGGACGGCGAGCTGGAGAAGACCGCCCGTCAGTGGGCGGCCCGGCTGGCCACCGGGCCGACCCGGGCGCTGGCGCTCACCAAGCAGCTGGTGAACGCCTCCCTGGACGGCGACCGCGCCACCGCCTTCGCGGCGGAGGCGGCCGCCCAGGAGATCAACATGACGACCCGGGACGCCCAGGAGGGCCTACGGGCGTTCAGGGAGCGCCGGGAGGCGGGGTTCCGGGGGCGCTGACGACCGGCCGCCGGGAGCCCGGGGTCAGGTCCGGGCGGGTCCGAGACCGCCTCTTCCCACCCCATGGGCGCACCCTGGGCAGGGTCCTTACGGAGTTCTCCACCGCTCTTTTCATCTGACGGTACGTCAGCTTCAATGGTGGGGTGATGGGACACGCAGGGGCGGCGGCCGCCGCCGTCCGGTACCTGGGGTCCGCCGTTTCGGCGGGGCCGGTGGAGGCGCTGCCGCGCCCCGAGTTGCGGTGCGTGCGCGCGGACGAGCGGACGCCGGTCGATCCGGCGGTGTTCCGGCGGGTGCTCGGGAACTTCCCGACCGGGGTGACCGTGATCACCGCGCCGGCCGCGGCGGGCGGGGAGTCCCCGGCCGGCTTCGCCTGCCAGTCCTTCTCCTCCCTCTCCCTCGACCCGCCGCTCGTCTGCTTCATGGTGGGCCGCACATCCGCCACCTGGCCGCGGATCGCCCGCGCGGGCGTCTTCTGCGTCAACGTGCTGAGCGCCGGGCAGGGCGAGCTGTGCCGGGCCTTCGCGGTGAGCGGCGCGGACAAGTTCGCGGGGGTGGCGTACGACGCGGCCCCCGTGTCCGGCGCCCCGCGGCTCGCCGGTGCCGCCGCCTGGATCGACTGCGCGGTGCACGCCGTGCACACCGGGGGCGACCACCTCGTCGTCGTCGGACGGGTGAGCGCCCTCGGTGCCGCGGGAGCGGGCGATCCGCTGGTCTTCCACCGGGGGCGGTTCGCCCGGCTCCGGGACGGCTAGGGACGGCTAGGGATGGCTAGGGACGGCTAGGGACGCCTCCCGGGTCTAGGCCGTCGCGAGGACGGGCACCGCCGGGCGCCGCCTGATCACCAGGGCCATCAGGGCCGCCGCCGCGCACAGGGTGCCCGAGGCGTACCAGACCATGTCGTAGGAGCCGAAGACGTCGCGGGCGACACCGCCGAGGAAGGCGACGAGGGCCGCGCCGACCTGGTGCGAGGCGAGCACCCAGCCGAAGACGATGGCGCTGTCCTCGCCGTAGTGCTCCCGGCACAGGGCCAGGGTGGGCGGGACGGTCGCCACCCAGTCGAGGCCGTAGAAGACGATGAAGAAGATCATGGGCGGGTGGACCGACGGTCCCAGCAGCATGGGCAGGAACAGGAGCGAGACGCCGCGCAGGGCGTAGTAGACGGCGAGCAGGCGGCGCGGTTCGAAGCGGTCGGTGAACCAGCCGGAGGCGATGGTGCCGACGACGTCGAACACCCCGACGACCGCGAGCAGCGAGGCCGCCGCCGTGACGGGCATGCCGTGGTCGTGGGCGGCGGGCACGAAGTGCGTCTGCACCAGGCCGTTGGTGGAGGCGCCGCAGATCGCGAAGGTGCCGGCCAGCAGCCAGAACGGGCCGGTGCGCACCGCGGAGCCGAGCACCGAGAGGGTGCGCCGGGCGGCGCCGGTGACCGGTGCCGGCTTGGGCACGAACTCGACGGCCCCGTACGGCTTCTGGCCCACGTCGGCGGGGTGGTCGCGCAGCAGGAGCCAGACGAAGGGGACGACGGCGAGCGCGGCCAGGGCGACGGTCACCGCGGCCGGGCGCCAGTCGTACGCCTCCACCATCCACGACAGCAGCGGCAGGAAGATCAGCTGGCCGGAGGCCGAGGCGGCGGTGAGGATGCCGCTGACCAGCCCGCGCCGCGTGGTGAACCAGCGGTTGGTGACGGTCGCGGCGAAGGCGAGCGCCATCGACCCCGAGCCGAGGCCCACCAGCAGGCCCCAGCACAGCAGCAGCTGCCAGGCCGCCGTCATCCACACGGTCAGTCCCGAGCCGATCGCGATCACCGTCAGCGCGACGGCGACCACCTTGCGGATGCCGAACCGGTCCATCAGCGCGGCGGCGAACGGGGCGGTGAGCCCGTACAGCGCCAGATTGACCGAGACGGCGGCGCCGATCGTGCCGCGCGACCAGCCGAACTCCTGGTGCAGCGGGTCGATGAGCAGCCCCGGCAGGGAGCGGAAGGCCGCCGCGCCGATGATCGTGACGAAGGTGACGGCGGCGACGAACCAGGCCCGGTGCACACGGCGGCGCCGGGCGGGCGGTGCCTGGACGGGGACGGCGGCTTCGGTTGTCTGAGTCACGTCATAAAGAGTGCGGTGCACGGTGACGCGCAACGAGTGGCCCGAAAGACAGCGTTCGCTAGGATCGGGCCATGACTGTCGGCCAGGAATTCCGCCCGCACCGGATCGTCGTCCTTGCGCTCGACGGCCTGCTCCCCTTCGAGTTGGGCATTCCGCACCGGATCTTCGGCCGTCCCCGGGACGCCGAGGGCCGGCCCCTGTACGAGGTCGTGACCTGCTCGGTCCGGCCGCCCGGCCCGGTCGAGACGGACGCCGACTTCACGGTGCGCGTCCCGCACGGCCCGGAGGCCCTGGCGACGGCCGACACGGTGATCGTCCCGGCGTCGTACGAACTGGGCCCGGTCTACGAGGAGGGCAGGCTCACCGAGGAGCTGGCGGCCGCGCTCGCCCTCGTCCGTCCCGGCACCCGCATGGCCTCCATCTGCACCGGTGTCTACGTCCTCGCCGCCGCCGGGTACCTCGACGGCCGCCCGGCGACGACCCACTGGGCCGACGCCGACCGCTTCCAGCGCCTGTTCCCGCGGATCAGGACGGACGCGGACGTGCTGTTCATCGACGACGGGGACGTGCTCACCTCGGCGGGGGTGGCCGCCGGGATCGACCTGTGCCTGCACATGGTCCGCCGTGACCACGGCACGGCCGTCGCCAACGAGGTGGCCCGCCGCACGGTCGTGCCGCCGCACCGCGACGGCGGCCAGGCCCAGTACATCCACCGCCCGGTGCCCGACCCCCAGCTCGCCACGACCACCGCGGCGCGCGCCTGGGCCCTGGGCCGGCTGCACGAGCCGATCCAGCTGCGGGACATGGCCGAGCAGGAGGCCATGTCGGTGCGCACCTTCACCCGCCGCTTCCGCGAGGAGGTCGGCGTCAGCCCCGGCCAGTGGCTCACCCAGCAGCGCGTCGAGCGCGCCCGCCATCTCCTGGAGTCCACCGCCCTCTCGGTCGACCAGGTGGCCCAGGAGGCCGGTTTCGGCACCGCCCAGTCGATGCGCCAGCACCTCCAGGCCGCGGTCGGTGTCACGCCCACCGCCTACCGGCGGACCTTCCGGGCCGGTGGCGACGCCGAGGACCGGGACGGGTTCACCGCGGTGCGCTGACCGGGGCGGGCGGCGGCGGGGCCGCCGCTGGGGCGTTCCGCGCGGACCGCCCGGCGCGGGCCCGGCTCAGAAGGTCAGCACGGCCCGCGCCACCCGGCCCGGCTCAGAAGGTCAGCACGGCCCGCGCCACCCGGCCCGCCTCCGCGTCCGCCCGGGCCTTCTCGAAGTCCTCCACCGGGTAGGTCGCGGTCACCAGTTCGTCCAGCAGCAGGCGGCCGCGGCGGTACAGCTCGGTGTAGAGGGGGATGTCCCGCTGGGGGCGGGAGGAGCCGTAGCGGCAGCCGAGGATCGCCTTGTCCAGGAACATCGCCGAGACGACGAAGGACGCCTCGGCGTCCGCCGGGGGCGTGCCGAGCAGGACGGCCTGCCCGTGGCGGTCGAGGAGGTCGACCGCCCGGCGGACCAGCTCCACCCGGCCGACGCACTCGAAGACGTGGTCGGCGCCCGTCGGCAGGATGTCCCGCACGCCGTCCGTCGAGGTCAGGAACTCGGTGGCGCCGAACCGCCGGGCGACCCCCTCCTTCGCCGGGTTGGCGTCCACGGCGACGACGGTGAGGGCGCCGGCGAGCCGCGCGCCCTGCAGGACGTTCAGCCCGATGCCACCCGTGCCGATGACGACGACGCTGTCCCCGCGGTCCACCCGGGCCCGGTTGAGCACCGCGCCGACCCCGGTCAGCACCCCGCAGCCGATCAGCGCGGCCGACGGCAGCGGGACGTCGTCGGGGATGCGCACCGCCTGCACGGCCCGGACGACGGTGCGTTCCGCGAAGGCCGAGTTGCGGGCGAACTGGTACAGCGGCCGATCCCCCCGGGTGAAAGGCCGGCCGGGGCGGCCGATCGCCTCGCGGCACATCGTCGGGCGGCCCCGGTCGCACTCCGGGCAGGTGCCGCAGTTGGCGAGCGTGGACAGGGCCACGTGGTCACCGGGGACGACGTGGGTGACGCCGGCGCCGACCGACTCCACCACGCCGGCACCCTCGTGGCCCAGCACCACCGGCACCGGGAACGGGATGGTGCCGTCCACCACCGACAGGTCGCTGTGGCACAGGCCGGCCGCCGCGACCGCCACCCGCACCTCGCCCGGGCCCGGCTCCCGCACCGCCAGGTCGTCCACCACCTCGACCCGCGTGCCGTCGAACACCACACCGCGCATCACACGGCCCCCTTCGGCTCTCTGGGCAGGCCGAGCACCCGCTCGGCGATGATCGTGCGCTGGACCTGGTCGGAGCCGCCGTAGATGGTGTCGGCCCGGGAGAAGAGGAACAGGTGCTGCCCGGCGTCGAGTTCGTACGGCGCGGCCGGCGACCAGTCGGCAGGGCCCGCGGTCGCCGCCGCGCCCCGCACCCGCACCGCCAGCTCCCCGAGCCGCTGGTGCCAGTCGGCCCACAGCAGCTTGGCCACGCTGGGCGCGCCCGGGTCGGCGGAGCCCCCGAGGGTGCGCAGCGCGTTCCAGCGCATGGTGCGCAGCTCGGCCCACTGGCGCACCAGCCGGGCGCGGACCACCGGGTCACCGGCGGCGCCGGTGCGCACGGCCGCCTCGACGACCCGTGCCAGCTCCTCGGCGAACCCGATCTGCTGCGCCAGCGTCGACACCCCGCGCTCGAAGCCCAGCAGGCTCATCGCCACCCGCCAGCCCTGCCCCTCGCCTCCGACGACGTGCTCGACGCGCGCGTGCGCCCCGTCGAAGAACACCTCGTTGAAGTCGCTGGTGCCGGTCAGCTGGCGGATGGGCCGGACCTCGACGCGGCCGGGCTGGTCCATGGGGACCAGCAGGAAGCTCAGCCCGTGGTGCCGGCGGCTGTCCGGGTCCGTGCGGGCCAGCACGAAGCACCAGTCGGCCTCGTGCGCGAGGGAGGTCCAGATCTTCTGCCCGGTGATCCGGAAGTGGCCGCCCTCACGCACCGCCGCCGTGCGCAGGGCGGCCAGGTCGGAGCCCGCGTCCGGTTCGCTGTAACCCTGGCACCACAGTTCCTCGCCGGCCGCGACGGGCGGCAGGAAGCGGTTCTTCTGCTCCTCGGTGCCGTGGGCGATGAGGGTCGGGGCCAGCAGGTTCTCCCCGATGTGGCCGGAGCGCGGGGGCGCGGCCGACCGGGCGTACTCCTCGGCCCAGACGACCTGCTGGGTGAGCGGGGCGGTGCGGTTGCCGTACCCGGCCTCGGGCCAGCCGAGGCCGATCCAGCCGGCGCCGCCGAGCGTCCGCTCCCAGGTGCGGCGCTCCGCGCCGGGAGCCGCGTGCGCCGCGAGCCACGCACGGGCCTCGGCGCGGAACGCCTCGTCCGCGGGGGTGAATCCAAAGTCCACAGCGCCTCCTCGGCGTCGGTCAGGCGTTCGGCCTGGAGCCCTCCCGCGCCGCCTGCTCCATCGCCTCCAGGCGCGCCAGCATCGGCATCGGGTCCACCCCCACCGAGCCGGGCAGGAACTGAGCGATGGCCTGCGGTGTCCAGCCGCCGGAGGCGTACGCGGCGCGCAGCTCGCGGGGCTGGGCCCACACCGCGAGCTTCGGCCCGGCGATCGTGTACACCTGGCCCGTGATCCCCTGCTCCGCGGCGTGCCGGGACAGCAGGTAGACCACCAGCGCGGCCACGTCCGCCGGCTCGCCGATCTCCGCCAGCTCCATCGGGACGCCGGCCGACATCCGGGTACGGGCCACGGGCGCGACGGCGTTGGCGGTGACCCCGTACTTGTGCAGCCCCAGGGCCGCGCTGCGCACCAGCGAGATGATCCCGCCCTTGGCGGCGCTGTAGTTGGCCTGTGCGACCGAGCCCTGGTGGTTGCCGCTGGTGAAGCCGATGAGGGTGCCGTACCGCTGCCGGCGCATGACGGCGGAGGCGGCCCGGAAGACGGTGAAGGTGCCCTTGAGGTGGGTGGCGACGACCGGGTCCCACTCCTCCTCGGACATGTTGAACAGCATGCGCTCGCGCAGGATGCCGGCCACGCAGACGGCCCCGTCGAGGCGCCCCCAGGCGGACAGGGCCGCGTCGACGACCCGCTGTCCGCCCGCCATGGTGGAGATGTCGTCCGCGACCGCGACCGCCTCGCCGCCGGCCGCCCCGATCTCCTTGACGACCGCGTCGGCGATCTCGCTCGTCGGCGAGGTCCCGTCGGTGGACACCCCGTAGTCGTTGACGACGACCCGGGCGCCCTCGGCCGCCGCCGCGAGGGCCACCGCGCGTCCGATGCCCCGTCCCGCGCCCGTCACGGCGACCACCTTGTCTGCCAAGAAGTTCCCCACGCCCGGCCCCTTCCCGAGGTTTCTGACGGACCGTTAGATTCTATGTCCCGCCAGACGCGCGGGCACAAGCCCCGGGGAGGCACCGGATGTCACGG
This sequence comes from Streptomyces sp. IBSBF 3136, assembly GCF_036815105.1. NCBI lineage: Bacteria > Bacillati > Actinomycetota > Actinomycetes > Kitasatosporales > Streptomycetaceae > Streptomyces > Streptomyces sp. IBSBF 3136. The sequence goes on along the minus strand of NZ_JAJSZC010000029.1, from coordinate 29,102 downwards.
CCGACACTGCATCCCGCGTTCGACGACATCGCCAAGCGCGTGAACAACTGGGGGCGTTGGGGGGCGGACGACGAGATCGGCACCCTCAACCTGATCACCGGTGAGGTGGTGCGCGAGGCGGCGGCCTGTGTGCGCTCAGGACTCCGAGTCCCGCTCGCCCTGCCGCTCGGCCAGGACGGGGTGCAGACGGGCGTGATCCCGGGACGGGTCAATGCGCTGCACGCCATGGTGCAGATCAACCAGGAGCTGTTCGGGCCGGGCACGGTGGCGTGCAGCGACGACACGGTGACCATGGGGCTCCAGGCAGGCACCCACTGGGACGCGCTGACCCACGTGTCGCACTCGGGCACGCTCTACAACGGCCGCCCGGCGCACACGGTGACCGCGCACGGGGGCGCGGAGTTCGCCGGCATCGACAAGGCCCGGCACGTCGTCTCGCGCGGGGTGCTGCTGGACGTGGCACGCGCGCGCGGTACGGACCGGCTGGCGGGCGGGCACGCGGTCACGCCGGGGGACCTGGAGGCGGCCGAGGAGTTCGGCCGGGTGCGGGTGCGGGCCGGTGACGTGGTCCTGGTGCGGACCGGACAGGTGCGGGTGTACCTGTCCGGGGACCGGCACGGATACGGCTATCCGTCCCCGGGCCTGTCGGTGCGCTGCCCGGAGTGGTTCCACGCGCGCGACGCGGCGGCGGTCGCGAACGACACGCTCACCTTCGAGGTGTTCCCGCCCGAGATCGAGGACCTGTGGCTGCCCGTGCACGCGCTGGACCTGGTGGAGATGGGGATGCTCCAGGGCCAGAACTGGAATCTCGAAGAGTTGTCCACAGCCTGTGGAGAAACGGGACGGTACGCGTTCCTGCTGTCCGCGATGCCGGAGCCGTTCGTCGGCGCGACGGGCACACCGGTGGCGCCGGTCGCCGTACTGTGAGGTCCGGCCGACGGCGCGCCCCCGCCTCAAGGCCCCGCGCCGCCACCCGGTGCGACCCACACTCGACGAGGACCACAGCCGCGCGGGCCCTCGCCGTCCCCTCGCGGCGAATCGACGCCCACCAGCGTGTTCGATCACTCACGAGCCGTCAACCGGCATTGGGCGAATCGTCGCTTATGACCGGTTCACAGGGGCAGCGCACGGATGCACCCCCGGCGCACACCGCGCCGGGCGCCTACACCGCCTCGAACGCGAAGTCCTCGTACGCGAACATGACGCCCCCGTACGCCGCGGCCGCACCCTCACGGGGCCGCGAGCAGCGGTCCAGCTCGCACCAGATGCTCTTGCCCGAGCCCTCGGGGCTCCAGCCCCAGCGGTCGGCCAGGCAGTCGACGAGGGCCAGGCCCCGGCCGCCGGTGGAGTCACTGCCCGCGCAGCGCGGGACGGGCGCACGGGAGCTGCTGTCGGCCACCTCGAGGCGCACCGTGGCGGCGGGCTCGGCCGCCGCGTCGGGCAGGGAGAGCCGCAGCACCGCCGGACGGCCGGTGTGCACCACGGCGTTGGTCACCAGCTCGGAGACGAGCAGGACCAGGGTCTCGGCCAACGCCTCGTCGGCCTGTATCCCGAGCCCGGCGAGACGCGAGCGGGCCCACCGCCTCGCCCGTCCCACCTCCGTGGGGTCGGGCCGGATCTCCAGCTGCACTTGAAGCACCTGCACCGTTCACACCATCCGAACCGGCGGACTCATGACCCCGCGCCACACGGACGCCACGGTGGAAGCCGTGACGCACAGCACGACGAGGGCCACGATCGTAGCCATTTTCTGCATGGCCAGAACAACGGCCAGAGCAAGGGTCACGGAACGTGATTTCCTTGCGAGACAGCATGGTTGACGTACAGTCACCCCAACAAGCGCTTCGGGCATATTCCAGCGCGAAGGAGTACGCGTACGGCATACTGTGCGACGCGTGTGCCGGGGAGTCGAACAGGCGGCGCCACGAGCCCTTACCGCCTTGCGAGCAGCGGCGCGCACCGCGCGGCCCGGGGGTGCCCCAGGGGCATCACCGGCACGGTTCGTGCTCGTAGCCACTCGCATCTCACCCAAGGTACCGGAGCGGACACCCGACTCCGGGCCGTGACGAGTCACGCGAAGGACACAACCCGGTATCGACGCTCCGTGATGCGCGCGCGCCACGATCCGCGACATCCTGGGCCATCGCTTCACCGGCCGTCCGGCCGGGGCGCCACGCTCTACGGGCCGGCCACCAGATCGGCGGCAAGCGCTTCCTCGGCGGCCGCCCCGCCGCCGCCGCGCCGGGCCCGCACCCAGGCACGCTTGAGATGCAGATGGACCTCAGCCTCCCAGGTGAAGCCCATGCCGCCGTGCACCTGAAGGCAGTCGCGGGTCCCCCGCAGGGCGGCCTCGTCGGCGAGCAGCCGGGCGGCGGCGATGTCCGCGGGGTCGGCGGTCACGGCGGCCGCGTAGACGGCGGCGCGGGCCGTCTCGGCGCGCACCAGCATGTCGGCGCACAGGTGTTTGACCGCCTGGAAGGCCCCGATCGGCCGCCCGAACTGTTCCCGTGCCCGGGCGTGTTGCACGGCCAGTTCGCCCGCGCGCGCGGCCGTGCCGAGCTGCTCGGCGGCGGTGAGGAGCACGGCCACCGGCTCCGCCGCGCCGCCGCCGGCCGCTCCCGGCACCCGGTGCAGCGGGGTCAGCGGGTCGGCCGAGCGCAGCGGCACGGCTCCGGTGGCGTCCCCGCGCACGGTGTCCGCCGCGTCCAGCCACTCCACCAGCGGGCCGTCCACACCGGCCACCACGGTGTCCCCGGTGGCCGCCCCGGGCACGGTCCCGGCCGCGAGATGGGTCGCCAGCACGGGCCCCGGCAGCAGCGCGCGGCCGGTCTCCTCGAAGACCAGCACCGCCTCCGGCAGCCCGAGGCCCACCCCGCCCTCCGCCTCCGGCAGCCGCAGCGCGAACAGGCCCGCCGCGCCCAGCTCCCGCCACAGGTCCCGGTCCAACCGTGCCGGCCGGGACGCCGCGGCGCGCAGCGCCGCCGCGTCCCACCGGCGCTCCAGCAGCCGCCGTACCCAGGTCCGCAACGCCCGCTGGTCCTCGGTGAGTCGGAAGCGCACGGTCACCGTCCCTTCGGCAGGCCGAGCACGCGCTCGGCGACGATGTCGCGCTGGATCTGCGAGGTGCCGGCGGCGATGGTGTACGACAGCGAGGAGAGCCGGTCCAGGACCCAGGGCCGGTCCAGGTCGAGCGCGTCGGGTCCGAGCACCTCGGCGGCGGTGTCGTACAGCTCCTGGCGGGCGTGCGAGTACCTCAGCTTGAAGACCGAGCCGCCGGCGCCCGGCACCCCGCCGCTCGCCTCCGCCTCGCTGACGTTCCACTGGGTCAGCCGCCACAGCGCGCGGAACTCGGCGGCCAGCCGGCCGATCCTGCGGCGCAGCACGGGGTCGTCCCAGCGGCCGTTGTCCCGGGCGGCGCGGGCGAGTTCGCCCAGCACCCGGCGGCAGGCGACGACCTCGCCGACGAAGGCGGTGCCGCGTTCGAAGGACAGCGTCACCATGGTGACGCGCCAGCCGTCGTTCTCCGCCCCCACCCGGTTGCCGGCCGGCACCCGGACCTCGTCCAGGAACACCTCGGCGAACTCCGCCGATCCGGCGAGGGTGCGCAGCGGCCGTACGGTGATGCCGGCGGCGTCCATGGGCATGGCCAGCCAGGTGATGCCCCGGTGCCGGGGCGCCGCCGGGTCGGTGCGGACCAGCAGTTCGCACCAGTCGGCGACCTCGGCGTGCGAGGTCCAGATCTTGGACCCGCTCACCACGTAGTCGTCGCCGTCGCGCCACGCGCGCGTGCGCAGCGCGGCGAGGTCGGACCCGGCGTCCGGTTCGCTGAACCCCTGGCACCACACCTCGTCGCCGCGCAGGATGGGCGGCAGCCAGCGGGCCCGCTGTGCGGGGGTGCCCTCGGCGGCGATGGTGGGGCCCGCGTGCAGCAGCCCCACGAAGTTCGCGCCCACGTAGGGCGCGCCCGCCCGCTCGGTCTCCTCCAGGAAGATGAGCCGGGTGGTCGGGGAGGCGTCCCAGTGCACGTCGGCGTACCCGGCGTCGTGGAGCGTGCGCTGCCAGCCGAGGTCGTGGGCGCGGCGGGCGGGCCAGTCCTCCGGGGACGGCGGGGCCGGCAGGGTGGGCAGGACCTTGGCGAGCCACTCCCGCAGCCGGGCCCGGAACTCCTCCTCCTCGGGCGTGTACGACAGGTCCATCAGTCGTCGAGGTCCAGGCCGAGCATGCGGATGGCGTTGCCCCGCATCAGCTTGTGCACGGTCTCCTCGTCCAGGCCCTTCACATGCTCCAGGGCGACCTCCTTGGTGTGCGGGAAGGTCGAGTCGACGTGCGGGTAGTCGGTCTCGAAGGTGGCGTTGTCCCGTCCGATCACGTCCAGGGAGGCCACCCCGTGCCGGTCGCGGAAGAAGCAGCAGAAGATCTGCCGGTAGTAGTACGTCGACGGCGGCTCCGGGACCAGGTCGCGCACCCCGCCCCAGGCGCGGTGCTCCTCCCACACGTCGTCGGCGCGCTCCAGGGCGTACGGGATCCAGCCCATCTGGCCCTCGGAGTAGGCGAGCTTGAGGGTGGGGAACTTCACCAGTACGCCGCTGAAGAGGTAGTCCATCATCGAGGCCATCGCGTTGTTGAAGCTGAGCGCGGCCTGGACGGCGGGCGGCGCGTCCGGGGAGGCGGCGGGCATCTGGGAACTGCTGCCGATGTGCATGTTGACGACCGTTCCCGTCTCCTGGCACACCGCGAAGAAGGGGTCCCAGTAGCCGGAGTGGATGGACGGCAGCCCGAGGTGGGTGGGGATCTCGGAGAAGGTCACCGCCCGCACCCCGCGCCGGGCGTTGCGGCGGATCTCCGCGACGGCCGCCGCCACGTCCCAGAGCGGGATCAGGCACAGCGGGATCAGGCGCCCCCCGCTGTCCCCGCACCACTCCTCCACCATCCAGTCGTTGTAGGCCCGCACGCAGGCGAGGGCGACCTCCTTGTCGTGCGCCTCGGCGAAGGTCTGCCCGCAGAAGCGCGGGAAGGTCGGGAAGCAGAGGCTGGCCTCGACGTGGTTGAGGTCCATGTCGGCGAGCCGGGCCTTCGGGTCCCAGCAGCCGCGCCGCATCTGCTCCCGGGTGATGCCCTCCAGGGTCATCTCGTCCCGGTCGAAGCCGACGGCGGCGATGTTGCGCTTGTACGGGAACTTCAGGTCCTCGTAGATCCACCAGTCGGTCGGCAGGCCGTCCGGGTCCATGGTGATCTGGTACTTGCCGCCGACGTACGCCAGCTCGCCGATCCCGGCGGTCAGCGGCTTGGGCCCGCGCTCCCGGTACTTCGCCGGGAGCCAGGTCTCGAAGAGGTGGGCGGGCTCGATCACATGGTCGTCGACGCTGATGATGCGCGGCAGTTCGGTCATGGGTCCCCCACCTGTTGATCTGCCCGGGGCGCTTTATCTGACGGTTCGTCAGATGTGCCGTAGCCAGCAGGCTAGCCCGCACCCCCTGGACCGACAAGGCGCACGGGCCTACGCTCTGCGCACGATCTGACGCATCGTCAGCCATGGGGGTCGCCGTGAACGACACCGCACACGTCCTGAGCGCCTCGCGCACCCTGTGGGAGCTGGTGGACCGCCGGGCCCGCCTCACCCCCGGCCGGCCCGTGCTGCTCCAGGACGACCGCCGGCTGACCTTCGGCGAGCTGCGCACCCGCGCCGAGCGGGTCGCGGCCGGGCTGTACGGCATGGGCGTGCGCCCCGGCACGGTGGTCGCCTGGCAGCTGCCCACCCGCATCGAGACGGCCGTGCTGTCCTTCGCGCTGGCCCGGCTGGGCGCCGTGCAGTCCCCGGTCATCCCGTTCTACCGGGACCGCGAGGTCGGCTTCGCGCTGCGCGAGTCGCGGGCGGAGTTCTTCGCCGTGCCGGGCGTCTGGCGCGGCCACGACCACACGGAGATGGCCCGGCGGCTCGGCGCGAAGGGCGTCTTCGAGGCGTACGACGACCTGCCCGACGGCGACCCCTCGGTGCTCCCGGCGCCGCCCGCCGACGGCACCTCGGTCCGCTGGATCTACTGGACCTCCGGGACCACCTCCGACCCCAAGGGCGTGCTGCACACCGACCGTTCACTGATCGCGGGCGGCTCCTGCCTGGCCCACGCGCTGCGGCTGCGGCCGGACGACGTGGGCTCGATGGCCTTCCCCTACGCCCACATAGCCGGGCCCGACTACACGGTCATGCTGCTGCTCTACGGCTTCCCGGCGGTGATGTTCGAGCAGTTCGCGCTGCCGGACGCGCTGGAGGAGTACCGGCGGCACGGGGTGACGGTGGCCGGGGGCTCCACGGCCTTCTACTCCATGTTCCTGGCCGAGCAGCGCAGACGGCCGGGCGCGAAGGTGATCCCCACCCTGCGGCTCCTCGCGGGCGGCGGTGCCCCGAAGCCGCCGGAGGTGTACCACGCCGTCGTGCGCGAGATGGGGGTGCAGCTCACCCACGGGTACGGCATGACGGAGGTGCCGATGATCACCATGGGCGATCCGGAGGACACGCCCGAGAACCTCGCGACGACCGAGGGGCGGCCGCCCGCGGGCATGCGGATCCGGATCGTGGACGGGGAGGTGCGGCTGCGGGGCGAGGCCGTGTGCCAGGGCTACCTGGACCCGGCCCAGACGGCGGCGGCCTTCGACGAGGAGGGCTACCTGCGCACCGGTGACCTCGGCCGGGTGACCGGCTCCGGGCACCTCGTGCTCACCGGGCGGCTGAAGGACGTGATCATCCGCAAGGGCGAGAACATCTCGGCCAAGGAGATCGAGGACCTGCTCGCCGCACACCCCGCGGTGGCGGACGCGGCGGTGATCGGACTGCCGGACGCCGAGCGCGGCGAACTGGTGTGCGCGGTGGTCGAACCGCCGCCCGGGACACCGGGACCGACCCTCGCCCAGACGGTCTCGTACCTGCGCGCGGCGGGACTGTCCGTCCACAAGCTGCCGGAGCGGCTCGAGGTGGTGGACTCCCTGCCGCGCAACGAGACCCTGCGCAAGGTGCTCAAGTACAAGCTGCGCGAACGGTTCTCGCGCACGCCTACTCGGGAACCGTGAAGTACCGCGCGAACGCCGGGACGATCTCCGCCTCGCCGATCCTGCCGTCGCCGTCCGCGTCGAGGGCGGCGGCGACCGTGCGGGCGACGTTCTCCGGCACGTGGAAGATGCGCAGGACGCGGACGGTGTCGGAGACGGTGGCCCGGCCGTCGCCGTCCGGGTCCGCCACGGCCAGGGACGCGTGCAGGAAGGGGCGGGCGATCTCGGCGAAGCGGTCGGGGTTGTCGCGCAGCCGCTTGACCGCGCCGGTGACGAACTCCTCGCGGGTGATGCGCTGGTCGCCGTCCCGGTCCGCGATGCCGGCCATGCCCTGCCAGAACGCCTCCGCGCCGGCGTACAGCGCCTGGCCCCGGTCGGAGCGGGCGGGCACGGCGAACTCCGCGAGCAGGGCCTTGGCCGCGGAGTTGAAGTCCCCGCGGTCGATCCAGCCGTTGCCGTCCTGGTCGAAGGTGGCGAACCGGGCGGCGATCCTGCGCTCGTACTCGGTGCTGACCATGTCTGTCGGGCCGCCTTACGTTGACGTGGGGGTCGATCTGGCAGGGAGCGTACGGCGTGGGCGGCGGCGAGGTGACGAAAAGGCGGCCGTTGTGCCAAGACCGGGGGAATTCCGCGACGACTTCGTGCCGATCGGCGGGCGACCGGGCGGGGGGATCAGGCGGAGAGGGGGTCCGCCTCGTCGGTGACGGCGGACCCGACGTCCGGACGGACGTCGAACAGGCGGCGGACGCCGAGCGCACCGAGCACCCGGTTGACGTGGGAGCCGTCCTCGGCACCCCGGTCCGGCAGGATCAGCCGCAACCGGCCCTGGCAGGAGCGGATCAGCCGGCGCGCCGCGATCAGCACGCCGACCCCGCTCGAGTCGCAGAAGAAGACCTCGGAGAGGTCGAGGATCAGGCTGTGGTGGCCCTCGGCGACCACATCGTGCACGCGCTGGCGCAGTACCGGGGAGGTCACCAGGTCCAGTTCCCCGGTCACCTGGAGCACGGCCCACTCGCCTTCTTCGACGCCGGTCACCCTGAATGTCACGGCCACGCCCCTCCGCTCGCCGGAACTCCCGGAACCGCCCGGAAACGGAAGCAGTTCCTACGTTTCTTTCCGCGCGGCTGCCCAGCGGCCGTTCCCTGAAACTTCCCGCAGCAAACCGTGCACGATCAACAAAGGGCTTGTTTCAGTCACTATCGATCCTGTTCGATCGGAGATTGGCCCGCTCTGCGTGAAGGTTGTGTGAAGAGGGCACTATCACCTGCGACGCTTGCAGGGGCGCACATTGACACAAAGGGGCGTGCGCTGTCGGACGTGCCGACTACATTCGAGAGGGCAGTACCGACACGCTGGACGGGCCGGACGAGACCGAGGGGAGGGCAGCATGGCGCACAAGGACGTACCGCCCCGCTGGGACCGCAAGATGCAGCAGCGGCTCGCGCGGGGTGAGGCGGCGGCACTCGGCGAGCTGTACGACCGGTTCGCCTCGCTGGTGCACAGCCTCGCCCACCGCGTCCTGGGGGACGAACGGGCCGCCGACGGCGTCACCCGGGAGGTCTTCGCCCATGTCTGGGAACACCCCGACAGCTACGACCCCAAGCAGGGCCCGCTGCGCTCCTGGGTGGCCGCGGTGACCCACCGGCTGGCCGTGCAACGGCTGCGCGCCACCGAGACGGCCGCGCTCACCCGGGGCGGCGGCGACCGCGCCGACGACCAGGCGGACGAACTGGAGGGTCTGGAGAGCAAGGTGCGCCGCGCCTCGGTCGCCGCCCGCGCCGACTACATCGTCCACTCCATGCCCGCCCCGCTGCGCGCCGCCCTCGAACTGGCCTACTTCCAGCGCCGCGACTACCGCCAGACCGCCGCCGACCTCGGCGTCACCGAGGACGAGGCCCGCCGCCGGCTCCGCCTCGGCCTCCAACTGCTGTCCACCGCCCACGACGCGGGCACCCCGCCGGGATACGGGGGTGCGGTGTGAGCGGCACGGGAGGCTCCGGGGCGCACGACGGCCAGGAGCGGGACGACCACGACGAGTGGACCGCGTGGCACCAGGGAGCCGACGAGCGCCGCCCGTTCGGCGACGTGCGCGGGACGGACCACGGCGCCGGTGCCGTGCCGCCCGGCGCCGGCGGCCCCGGACCCGACCGGTCGCCGCCCCGGATACCGCTGCCCCGCGCCTCCGTCGAGGACAGCGGACAGCCACTGCCCGACCTGGCCGACCTGGGGGACCCCGCAGCCGTGCCGCTCGACCTGTCGCACGACGTCCTGAAGTCGCTCCTCGGCGCCTGGGCCCTGGCCGCCTGCTCGGTGGCCGAGACGGCGGCCGTGGAGGAACACCTGGGCGCCTGCGGTGCCTGCGCCGAGGAGGCGCTGCGGCTGCGCGAGGCGGTCGGCCTGCTGCACCAGCCCGAGAGCCTCGACCTCGACCCCGCCCTGCGCACCCGCGTCCTGGAGAGCTGCCTCGACCGCAGGCCGCCGCGCATCCCGGTGCCCGAGTGGGCGGCCGCCTACGACGCCGAGACCGCGCGCCTGGACGCGCTGCTCCAGGACTTCGGGGACGCCGAGTGGCACGCGCCGGTGCGCCTGCGGTGGTTCGAGGCCGACGCGGCCACGAGCCGGCGCACCACCGTGGCCGGGGTGATCGCCCATCTGCTGACGGTGGACGGGCTGGTCGCGGTGGCGCTCGGACTGGAGGACCCGCTGGCCGAACTCGCCGGGAAGAACGCCGGGAGCGCGCCGGAGGCGGTCGGCCCGGCCGCCCGGACCGAGGCGTTCTGGCGCACGTCCCACTTCCCGCCGACGCGCTCGGTGCGCGGGCCGTGGCGGGAGCAGAGCCACGGCATCGTCCGGACGGTGTCCTTCACCGGCAGCACCGCCGGCGGACTCGAAGTGCCCTACGGCGAGTTCGCGCTGCCGCTGCACGACGCCATGCTGGACCGCGCCTTCGAGTGCTGGATGCACGCCGAGGACATCGCCGAGGCGGTGGACTACCCGTACGAGCCGCCCGCGCCACGGCACCTGAACAGGATGATCGACCTCGCGGCCCGGATGCTGCCTGCCGCGCTGGCCGAGCGGCGCCGGACCGGGCTGTCCGCCCCGGGCAGCACCCCGCACCTCGTGCCCGCGGGGGCACCGGGGCGCAGCCTGCGGCTGGAGATCGAGGGCGCGGCCGGCGGGGAGTGGCTGATCCCGCTGGACTCACCGGCCGCGGTGGGCTCCGCCGACCACGAGGTGGCCCATGTCGCCCTGGACGGAGTGGAGTTCTGCCGCCTGACGGCGGGCCACGTACCGCCGGAGGAGGCCGCGGCGGGACAGATGGGCGACCGGGAGGCGATCAGGGACGTGCTGTTCGCCGCGGCGGGCCTGAGCCGGCTGTGAGGCGGGTTCCGGCTGCGCGGCGGGTTCCGGCTGTGAGGCGGGTTCCGGCCGGGCTCAGTGGACGGAGAACCCGCCGTCCACGAAGACCGACTGGCCGGTGACATAGGCGGAGGCCGGGCCGGCGAGGAACACGGCCGCGCCCGCGAAGTCCTCGGCCAGGCCGTTGCGTCCGACCAGGGTGCGCCCGGCGAGCGCCGCCACCTTCTCGGCGTCGGACGACAGCCGCGCGTTGAGCGGGGTCATGACGAAGCCCGGCACCAGGGTGTTGCAGGTGACGCCGTGCGGCGACCACGCCTCGGCCTGGGAGCGGGCCAGCGACTCCAGCGCCCCCTTGGAGACGCCGTAGGCGCCGCTCTGCACGAACGCCCGGTGCGCCTGCTGGGAGGTGATGTGGATGATCCGGCCGTAGCCGCGCTCGGCCATGCCGGGCCCGAACCGCTGCCCCAGCAGGAAGGGCGCCTCCAGGTTCAGGGTCATGGTGGCGTCCCAGACGTCCTCGCCGAGCTCGCCCATCGGCGGCCTCAGGTTGACCCCGGCGCAGTTGACCAGGATGTCCGGCTCCCCGAACACCCCGGCCGCCTCCTCGGCGGCCGCGCGCACCCCGTCCCGGGTGCTCAGGTCACCGCTCACCCAGGCCGCCCGGCAGCCCTCGGCCACCAGTTCGTCGACCGTCTCGGCCAGTTGCGCCTTCCCGCGTGCCACGACCACCACACTCGCACCGGCGCGGGCCAGCGCCCCGGTGATGGCCCGGCCGATGCCGGAACTGCCGCCGGTCACCACGGCGACCCGGCCGTCCAGCGAGAACAGGTGGGAGAGGTAGGCGCCTGACGTCATGGCCGCAGCCTAGACGGCGCCGGGCAGGCCGGCGCCGACGGGGCGGACGGCGCGGGCGCGGATGGCGAGGGCGGCGCGGGCGGGGGCGCCGACCGCGCTCAGGCGAAGACGACCGTGCGGCGCCCGTTGAGCAGGATCCTGCGCTCGGCGTGCCACTTCACCGCGCGCGCCAGCGCCTGGCACTCGACGTCCCGCCCGATCGCGACGAGCTGGTCCGGGGTCACCCCGTGCCCCACCCGCTCGACCTCCTGCTCGATGATCGGGCCCTCGTCGAGGTCTGCGGTGACGTAGTGCGCCGTGGCGCCGATCAGCTTGACGCCGCGCGTGTGCGCCTGGTGGTAGGGCTTGGCGCCCTTGAAGCTCGGCAGGAACGAGTGGTGGATGTTGATGATCCGGCCGCTGAGCCGCTTGCACAGGTCGTCCGAGAGGACCTGCATGTAGCGGGCGAGGACGACCAGTTCGACGTCCTCCTCGCGGACGAGCTCCAGCAGCCGCGCCTCGGCGTCCGCCTTGGTCTCCTTCGTCACCGGGATGTGGTGGAAGGGGACGTTGTAGGAGCCGACCAGCTCCTCGAAGTCGGTGTGGTTCGACACCACGGCCGCGATCTCGACCGGCAGGGCGCCGATCCGCGCCCGGAACAGCAGGTCGTTCAGGCAGTGCCCGAACTTGCTGACCATCAGGACGATGCGCATCTTCTCGTCGGCGCCGTTGATCTGCCAGTCCATGTGGAAGGAGTCACCGATCGCCGCGAAGCTCGCCCGGAGCTTGTCCACGGTCACCGGCGCCTCCCCGGAGAAGTGGACGCGCATGAAGAACAGTCCCGTGTCGTGGTCGCCGAACTGCTGGCTGTCCTCGATGTTGCAGCCGGTCATGAACAGGTAGCTCGACACGGCGTGCACGATGCCCTTTTTGTCCGGACAGGAGAGGGTGAGGACGTACTGGTCCGCCGGGTCGTCGGCGGCGCGCGCAGGCTGCTCGTTCATGCACTACAGGGTCCCACAAGGACCCCCCGCCGTGGGCGGTCGTCCCGCAGGGCGGACGGGTGGGCGGACGCCGGCCGGTGGGGCGGGCCCTAGGCCGTCCTCGTCACGATCCGCAGCACTTCCAGGCTGCGCGGAGTCGCCTCGGGGTCGTCGCCGTCACTGGCCGCCAGGCGCAGGTGCGCGTCCCGGGCCGCCCGCACCGCCTCCGGCCACGCGTGGTGGTCGAGGTAGGCGGAGACCGGCGCGTCCGGGCCGACCTGGTGCATGATCCGCAGCACCCGCAGGACGGCGGTGTCGACGAGCGCCGCCTCCTGGGAGTCCCGGAAGATCGTGCCGACGTACTTCTCCGCGGACCAGTTGTCCAGCCAGGTGTCCTCCACCAGCCGGTAGACGGCGTCCGTGACGTCGCCGTACCCGTCCACGCCGGCCAGCCAGACGTCCCGCTGGAACGCCGGATCGGAGAGCATGTGCAGCGCGGAGCGCACGTTGCTGCGCCAGCGCCACCACGGCATGTCGTTCAGGGGCATGCCGCCCATGGTGGAGGAGCGACGGCCGCGACGGGAAGTGTTCTCCGAACCTTGCACGGTCATCGATCGTACGTTCCTCGCCACACCGGTCACACGGGACCCCGTAATTCACCTCGGTGTCACCTTTCGTTGACCGAGGGTCACTCCCGGGTTCGCGGTGTGAGGGAATCGTGCGTGTGCATGACCGGCAGGCGATGCTTCCGCAGCACCTTCCCCCTTCCCTTCACCCGGCCCGTCAGAGCCACCGCCCTCGGTGCGGTCGCACTGGCCGCCTGTGCCTCGCTCACCGCCGGATGCGGGGTCATCCCCGGTGCCACGGGGGGCGCCGGGGATGACCCGATCAAGGTCATGACCTGGGCGCCGGAGAACACCGACGCCACCAACAAGCCCGGCATGCCCGCCATGGCCCGCGCCTACGGCAAGTGGATCAACGCCCACGGCGGCATCAACGGCCGCAAGCTCCAGGTCCTGACCTGCAACGACCACAACGACAGCGTGGGCGCGGCGAAGTGCGCCCGGCGTGCGGCGGCCGCGGACGTGGTCGCCGTCGTCGGTTCCTACAGCCAGTTCGGGGACTCCTACCTTGCCCCGCTGGAGAGCGCCGGCATCCCCTACATCGGCGGCTACGGGGTCACCAACGAGGAGTTCACCGGCTCCATGTCCTACCCGGTCAACGGCGGCCAGCCCGCGCTCCTGGCCGGTCTGGGCCGGGCACTGGCCGGCACCTGCGGCCCGGTCGCGCTGGTACGCCCCGACAGCATCGCCGGCGACCAGCTGCCCGCCCTGCTCGACTCCGGCCTCAAGGCGGGCCGGCACGCGGCGGCCGAGGACCAGCTCGCCGCCGAGAACGCCACCGCCTACGACGACCAGGCCGAGCAGGCGCTGCGCTCCGCCACCGGGGACACGGCGAGGAAGGGCTGTGTGGTCCCGGCGCTCGGGGACCGCACCGACACCTTCATGGACTCCTTCCGGCGGGCCCGTGGCGACTTCCCCGCCGTGCGCACGGCGACCGTGCTCGGCAGCGTCGACCAGAGCCTGATCGACGCCACGGGCGGCTCCGGCGGCCCGTACGAGGGCGCGTACGTCACCAGCTGGTACCCGCCGGCGTCCGACTCGCGCTGGGACCCGATGAAGAAGGTGATCAGCGAGGAGGCGTTCGGCGACAACCGCATCGATCCCGCCGACGCCGGCGTGCAGACCACCTGGATCGCCTACATCGTGCTGAAGGCGGTCCTGGAGCGGATCGGCAGCGGCGAGACGACCGCCGACACCGTGCGGCACGCCCTCGACGACGACCTGAAGGTATCCACCGGCGGCCTCACCCCGACCCTCCACTGGCCCTACGAGGGCAAGCTCGCCGGGCTCGGCCTGCCGCGGCTCGTCAACGCCGACGTGACCCTCCAGGTGGTCCGGGACGGCCGGCTGGTCGCCGCGAAGCGGACCGCGGACACGGGCCTCGACGGAGGCACCGACATGACGGCCACGCTGGAGAGCGCCGACCTCGACTGACCCCGGGCGGCCGGACCCGGCCGCCCGGACCCTGCCGTGCGGACCTCAGAGCTGGGTCGGCTGGCGCCGGGTCAGGCCGTACTTCTGCGCGAGGGTGTTCCACAACCCCGCCGCCTTCGCCTTCTGCGTGCTGGCGGTGCCGCTCTCCCGGTTGCCGGCCTGGGTCTCGCCGGTGACCCGGGCGTGGCCCTTGCGGCAGCCCTTGCGGCCACCGCCGACCTGGTCGGCCCAGGCCGCGTAGTGGTTGTCGGCGGCCGCGGACGCCTGCCAGGCCTGGTTGAGCGCGGCGGTCAGCTCGGCGTTGCCGGGCAGCTTGTCGACGGACAGCTTGCCCAGCCGGGTGACCAGGTCGCCGCGCTGCTTGGCCGCGCCGCGCAGATCGGAGGCCGCCTGCCCCAGGTTGTTGCACTGCCGGACGTTCGCCACCGCCTGGATCACCGAGGCGCGGCTGCTGCCGCTGTCGGCGAGCAGCTTGTCCAGGGCGACCGCCTGCTGCCGGGCGGGGTCGGCGGCAGCGGTGGAGGGGGAGTCCTGGGCGGCCGGCGAGGACGCGGCGACGGTCTTGTCGTCGCCGCCCTTGTCCCCGTCGCCACCGCTGAGCATCGCGCCGGCACCGACACCGAGGACGACGATCGCGACACCCACGGCGGCGATCAGCGGCACCCGCGAGCCGGTGCGGCCGCCGCGCCGCCCCTGGTCCTCGTCCACGGGCGGGACGTACGACGGCTGCTGCACCGGATGCGGATAGGGGTCGGACGCCGGGACGCGCGGCATCTGCTGGGTGGCGCCGGCCGGGCCGTCACCGCCCCCGGGGCCGCCGCGGAAGAGGTTGTCGAACTCGGCGGGCGGCTGCCGGTCCCCGCCCTGCGCCTGACCGGTGTACGGCGGTATGTACTGGGTCGCCTGCGCGTCGGGGTGCCCGCCCGGCGCGGCCGGCTGCTGGGCGCGCCCCAGGTACCGCGTCTCCTCCCCGAGGGACTCGGGCGGCGGACCACCCGCTGCCACCGGCGGGAGGTACTGCGTGGCGCCCTCGTCGGCGGGCGCGGGGGCGGCCGGGACCGGGGGCAGGTACTGGGTCGCGCCCTCGTCCGCGGACGCCGCCGGGACCGGCGGGATGTACTGGGTCGCGCCGTCGGCCGCCGGGGGCAGCGGGGCGCCCTGCGCCGGGTACGCCGCCGGCAGCGGCCCGGGCCCGCCCGGGTACTGCTGCGCCGCCGGGTACTGCTGCTGGGGCTGCTGGTAGGCGTCGTGGGCGCCGTAGCCGGGCCGCCCGTGCCCGTCGTGGGCCGGCTGCCGGCCGCCCGCGCCGTAGCCGCCCTGGTCGCCCGCGCCGTAGCCGCCCTGGTCGCCCGCGCCGTAGCCGCCCTGGTCGCCGGCGCCGTAGCCGCCTTGGTCGCCGGCGCCGTAGGACTGACCGCCGTACGACGGGGCCGGCGCCGCCCCCTCCGGAGGGAGCGGGCCGGGGCCGGTGGACTGCTGCTCCGGGGCGCCCCACTGCTGGGCGGCCGCCGGGGGCCAGCCCTGGTCCTGCTGCGGCTGCCGCTGCGGGCCGGGGCCCCACGGGTCACCCCAGCCCTGACCGCCGGCCGGCGCCGCCGAGGCGGCGGGGCCGGTCGTGCCGGGCAGCAAGGGCTCGCCGCCGTCGGAGGGCAGCACGATGCCTTCGCGCGCGGGCCGCGCCGAGGGCTCCTCGCCCTGTCCACTCTGCGTCACCGGGACTCCTACGAATGGGGGACCTTCGGAATCGTCGGCTCACGCTACCGGGTCCCCGGAGCCCGGTGCCACGCAGCGCCGGACGTGATCTTCTTCCCTGTGACAGCGGTAACAGAACTGCCCCGCGGCACGCTGTTTCAGGTGCCCGTCGTGCACACGGGCGCCGTTCGCCGTGCGTTCACGCAACCGCGGGGACAGTGTTCAGGCGGCCGGCTGGAGGTCGAGGCGGGCCCCGAACTCCCGGACGACCGACTCGTCCCGGAAGGGCTCGAGCCGCTGCTGGAGGTCCTCCAGGTACTCGGCGCCCCGGTTGGAACGCAGCGTCTCCAGCAGTTCCACCGCCTTCGTCCCGGTGCTGCACGCCTGCTCGATCTCACGCTGCTGCACCTGGGCCGTGGCGAGCAGCACATAACCGATGGCCCGGCGCCTGGCCCGGGACTCGGGATGCCCGGCGAGCGACTGCTCGGCGTACCGCGCGGCCGCCTCGGGCTGCCCCAGGTCTCGGTGGCAGTGCGCCAGTTCGTCGGCGAGGTAGGCCTCGTCGAAGTGGGCGATCCACACCGGGTCGTCCCCCGAGGCCGCGTCCGCCTGTTCCATCGCCGAGATCGCCCGCCCGGAGGCGGTCTGCGCCGCCCGGACGTCACCGAGCAGGGCGTGCCCGCGCGCCTCGGCCGCGTGGAACATCGCCTCCGCCCGCGGGGTCACCCGTCCGCGCGCCCCCTCCTGCGCCGCCCGCGCCAACTGGGCGATCTCGCGCGGGTTCCCGAGCTGCGCGGCGAGATGGCTCATGGAGGCGGCGAGCACGTATCCGCCGTAGCCGCGGTCTCCCGCGGCCTGCGCGAGGCGCAGGGACTGGATGTAGTACCGCTGGGCCAGGCCCGGTTGACCGGTGTCGACCGCCATGTATCCGGCCAGTTCCGTCAACCGGGCCACCGTCGCGAACAGTTCGCGCCCGACGGCCTCCCGGTAGGACCCCGCGAGCAGCCCGGAGACGACACTGTTGAGGTAGTGCACGACGACCGGGCGCACGTGCCCGCTGCCGTACTGGTGGTCGAGGTCCACCAGCGCCTGGGTCATGGCCCGCACGGCGGCCACGTCGGACTGGCCCACGCGGGGCCCCGCCTGCCGGGCCACCTGGGTGTCCGGCACCGAGATCAGCCAGTCGCGGCTGGGCTCGACCAGCGCGGAGGCGGCGACGGACGAGCCGGACAGGAAGTCCCGCCGGCCCACGTCGCTGCGCCACAGCTCGCAGACCTGCTCGATGGCCCCCAGTACCGTCGGCGAGAACTGGAGACCGACCCCCGAGGCGAGGTTCTTGCCGTTGGCCATGCCGATCTCGTCGATCGTGACCGTACGGCCGAGCTTGCGCCCGAGCGCCTCGGCGATGATCGCCGGCGCCCGGCCCCGCGGCTGCTGTCCGCGCAGCCAGCGGGCCACGGACGTCTTGTCGTAGCGCAGGTCGAGACCGTGCTCGGCGCCGCACATGTTGACCCGCCGGGCCAGCCCGGCGTTCGAGCACCCCGCTTCCTGGATGAGTGCCTGCAGCCGTTCGTTCGGCTGCCTCGCCACGAGAGGCCTTGCGGCCATGTGCTACCCCCTGCGAACCCCTGGAGCGTGACGTTCCGGCCGGACGGTTCCGGCCCCGAAGATCACTGCCCAGCTGACATACCGTCAATGCGTGACATGTGCGGTTTGCCGGGGTAAAGGCTGATGCCACCCCCATCTCTGGTTACCCACCCCACGCCGCGGTTCCTCCCGCGCGCCCCCACAGATGCATCCGTGCGCCCCGGGCGCGGGACCGGTGCTCCTCCCCCGCGCGCCGTGGCCGTAACTCCAGGTGAGTGCGGGAGTTGAGGGGGACGTGGAAGAGACGATCGTGGGGACCGAAGCCGCTCAGATTCCGCAGCAGCGCGGGGAATCACTGCTGGAGACCGCCGTGCGCTATGTCGAGGAACGCCACTGGGACGTGTTCCCGGGCACCTGGTTGGAGGCCGTCGACGGGCTGCAGTACTGCTCGTGCGGCGACGCCTCCTGCCCCGCGCCGGGTGCGCACCCCGCGCGCCCCGACTGGGCGACACAGGCGACCGGCAGCGCGACCGTCGCCCGCCGGATGTGGCAGAAGCAGCCGACGGCGTCGATCCTGCTGCCGACGGGGCGCACGTTCGACGCGCTGTCCGTCCCCGAGAGCGCCGGGTTCCTGGCCCTGGCCCGCATGGAGCGGATGGAGCTGACCCTCGGCCCGGTGACGCTCACCCCCGATCGCCGGATGCACTTCTTCGTGCTCCCGGGTGCTTCCGCGAAGGTTCCCGACCTGGTGCGGACCCTGGGCTGGACGCCGTCCTCGCTGCGGCTGACACCGCTCGGGGAGGGTGGCTACGTGGCCGCCCCGCCGACCCGCTTCGGGTCCCGGGGCGCCGTGCAGTGGGCCCGCCGGCCGACCCACGCGAACCGGTGGCTGCCGGACGCCGAGGAGCTGGTGTCGCCGCTCGCCTACGCCTGCGGCCGGGACAAGTAGCGCCCGGCTCCCCGAACCCTACGGCTCCCGGCGGGCGCCGTAGGGTTCGGTGCATGACCGAGGCTGCGGTGCGTGTGCGGGGACTCTGGAAGCGGTTCGGGCAGCAGGTCGCCGTGGGCGGCATCGATCTCGACCTGCCCGCGGGGAAGTTCATCGGGCTCGTCGGGCCGAACGGCGCCGGCAAGACCACCACGCTGTCCATGGTCACCGGGCTGCTTCGCCCGGACGAGGGGGCCGTCGAGGTCGTCGGGCACGACGTCTGGCGGGACCCGGTGGCCGTCAAGGCGCGGATCGGCGTACTGCCCGAGGGCCTGCGGCTGTTCGAGCGGCTCTCGGGACGCGAACTGCTCGGGTACGCGGGGCGGCTGCGGGGGCTGCCGGGCGCCGAGGTCGACAAGCGGGCCACCCAGGTGCTGGACGTGCTCGACCTGGCCGGCGCACAACACAAACTCGTCGTCGACTACTCGACCGGCATGCGCAAGAAGATCGGGCTCGCCGCCGCACTCCTCCACAACCCGCAGGTGCTCTTCCTGGACGAGCCGTTCGAGGGCGTCGACCCGGTGTCCGCGCAGACGATCCGGCACGTGCTGGAGCGGTACACCGCCTCCGGCGCCACCGTCGTCTTCTCCTCCCACGTGATGGAGCTGGTCGAGTCGCTGTGCGACTGGGTGGCCGTCCTCGCGGCGGGCCGCATCCGCGCCACCGGGTCCCTGGCCGAGGTCCGCGGCGAACACCCCACGCTGCAGGCTGCCTTCCTCGAACTGGTGGGGGCGCGCGGCCGGGACGCCGGGACCGAGCTGGACTGGCTGGGCGGCGGGGCGGCCCGATGACGAACCTGACCGCCACCGTCGTACGGCTGAAACTGTCGCTGCTGCGCAACGGGCTCAGGCAGTCGGCGGGCCGGCGGGCCGCGTTCGTCGCCTCCGCGGTCGTGGCGGTCCTGGCCGCACTGCTGCAACTGGCGGGCCTGCTGGGCTTGCGCGGGCACGCGCACGCCGACGCCGTCGCCGTACCGGGCACGGCCGTCCTGGCCCTCGGCTGGGCGGTGCTGCCGCTGTTCTTCCCCGGCGGCGACGAGACCCTGGACCCGACCCGCCTGGTGATGCTGCCGCTACGGCCCCGCCCACTGGTCCGCGCCCTGCTGGCGGCCTCCCTGGTCGGCATCGGACCGCTGTTCACGCTGCTGGTGCTGGTGGGCTGCGTCCTGTCGGTGGCGCACGGCACGGCCGGGTACGTCGTCGCCGTCGTCGCCGCCGCCCTCGCCCTGCTGGTCTGCGTCGCGCTCGCACGGGCCGTCGCCACCGCCAACGTACGGCTGCTGACCAGCCGGAAGGGCCGCGATCTCGCCGTGCTCAGCGGACTGGTGATCGCGGTCGGGGCCCAGCTCGTCAACTTCGCCGCACAGCGGCTCGGTTCTTCGGGGGCCGGGCAATTGCGGCCGGTCGCGGACGTCCTGTCGTGGGTGCCGCCCGCCTCGGCGGTGGCGGCGGTGCGGTCGGTGAGCGAGGGCGCCTACGGGACGGCGGCCGGACAGCTCGTGCTGACGGTGGCCGGGTTCGCGCTGCTGATCGCCTTCTGGGCGCGGAGCCTGGACCGGCTGATGACCTCACCGGACGGTTCCACCGTGCAGGCCCTCGACGCCGGCGCCCCCGACCGCGCCTCCGCCGGCGGGCCCCGCCGGCTGCTGCCGGGAGGACGCACCGGTCCGGTCATGGAGCGCACCCTGCGCTACGTCTGGCGCGACCCCAAGACCAAGGCAGCCTGGGTCACCTCGCTGGCCATCGGGCTGATCCTGCCGGTGTTCAACGCCCTTCAGGGCACCGGCTCGATCTACTTCGCGTGTTTCGGCGCCGGCATGCTCGGCATCCAGATGTACAACCAGTTCGGCCAGGACGGCTCCGCCTTCTGGATGGTCGCGCTGACGATCGCCACGCCCCGGGACGCCTACGCCGAGCTGCGTGGCCGCGCACTGGCCCTGCTGGTGATCACCCTGCCGTACGCCACCCTCGTGACCGTCCTGACCACGGCCCTGCTCGACGACTGGACCCGGCTGCCGGAGGTCCTGGGGCTGTCTCTCGCGCTGCTCGGGGCAATGCTCGCCACCGGGGCGTGGACCTCGGCCCGCTTCCCGTACTCCATCCCCCAGGAGGGCCACAAGAACGTGGCTCCCGGCCAGGCCGGGCTCGCGTGGATCTCCATCTTCGGCGGCATGGTCGCGGCGGCCCTGCTCTGCTCGCCCGTCATCGCCCTCACCATCGCGCTGAACGCGAGCGCGGGCGGGGACGCCTGGAGCTGGGTGCTGCTGCCGGTCGGCGCCGCGTACGGCGCGACGGCCACGATCCTCGGCCTGCGGCTCTCGGCACCACGGGCGGCGGCCCGCCTGCCGGAGATCCTGACGGCGGTGAGCAAGGGCTGACGGACCGCGCGGCCTCAGCCCATCAGCACGCGCTCCAGGAACGGCTCGACCGCCGCCCGCCAGGCCGGCGGCTGGTCGTAGTGCACCAGGTGACCGGCGTCGGCGACCTCGGCGTACTCGCCACGGGGCAGCACCCGCACCATCTCCTGCGCCTCGGCCCGGCCCAGCTCCCCGTCGAGGCCGCGCACGACCAGCGCGGGGCACCGCACCTGGGCCAGCTCCTCCCAATGCGCGTCGTACACCCAGCTCTCCCGGGTGCGCAGCATCTGCTCCGGCAGGAAGACGGGACGCCAGCCGTCGGCGGACTCCTGCATGACCTCGGCGTAGAAGGCGCCGCGGGCGGGGCTCGGCCGCTCCACCCAGGGATCGTCCTCGCCGAACCACTTGCGGACGTCGGCGAGCGTGGCGAAGGGGACGGGCCAGGACCGGAACCATGCGGTCCACTCGCGCTGGGAGGCGGCGCCGAGCGCGGAGGCCCGCATGTCGCAGATGACCAGGCCGCGCACCAGGTCGGGACGTTTCGCGGCGAGCTGCCACGCGGTGAGCGCGCCCATGGCGTGGCCGATGAGGACCGCGGGCGCGAGGCCGAGCTGTTCCAGGGCCGCCTCGGCGTCCTCGACGTACGCCTCGCGCGTGTAGGCGGCCCGCTGCGGCTTGTCGCTCTGCCCGTGGCCGCGCTGGTCGAGCGCGACGGCCCGGTGCCGCTCGGCGAGCCAGCGGGCGGTGGGCGCCCAGTGCGAGGCACGGCCCATCAGGCCGTGGAGTAACAGCACGCCCGCAGCGCCGGGCTCAGCCTCCGGTTTGGGCGGGTCCGCGAACTCCCAGGCGGCCAGGCGCAGCCCGTCCGCTCCCGCCACGTCGATACGCCGTGCCATCGGCCTGGTACCCCCCAGCTCCGCCTGTCTCGTACCGGTGTACTGCCGTTCCCGTGTCGCACTGACGTCGCACCGCCACCGGACCGCCGTCGTGCCGCGGTCTCGCCGCGGGCGTCCTGCCGACGCAGACTATCGAATGCGTATTCGAAAATACTGCCTCTGCGGACAACACCCCTCCTTCGAGTGACACCCCTCAAGGAATGATCGCCGCCGCCGAGGGGATCTTTCAGGCGGGAGGCGGACCACTCGGGGAAAAGCGGTCCGAGGGGACGACCCTGAGAGCTCGGGGCTCCGGGTCGACACAGGGGAGGACAGGCCCCGGCGCGACAAGCGCCGGGGCCCTCTCCGTTCAGCGCTTGGCGACGAACACGTGCGAGGCGACATCCGCCTCCAGCTCGGCCGCCTCACCACCGCTGCCCACCAGCACCCCGCCGGCCGACTCCGTCACACTCACCACCGAGCCCGGCTGCACACCCGCGCGCCGCAGCGTGTACATCAGCTGCGCATCCGTCTGGATCGGCTCACCGATACGACGGACCACGACCGTCTTGCCGTCCGCGCCCGCGTCCAGATCGGCCAGCGACACCATGCCCTCGTCCAGGAAGGGATCGGCCCCGTCCTTCTCGCCCAGCTCCTCCAGGCCCGGGATCGGATTGCCGTACGGCGACTCGGTCGGGTGCCGCAGCAGCTCCAGCACCCGGCGCTCCACCGCCTCACTCATCACGTGCTCCCAGCGGCACGCCTCCGCGTGCACCTGCTCCCACTCCAGGCCGATCACGTCGACCAGCAGACACTCCGCGAGACGGTGCTTGCGCATCACCCGCGTGGCCAGCCGGCGGCCCTCGTCGGTCAGCTCCAGATGGCGGTCGCTGGCCACGGAGACCAGTCCGTCGCGCTCCATGCGCGCCACCGTCTGACTCACCGTCGGCCCGCTCTGGTCGAGCCGCTCCGCGATGCGGGCGCGCATGGGGACGACGCCTTCCTCTTCGAGCTCGAGGATGGTGCGGAGATACATCTCCGTGGTGTCGATCAGTCCGGACATACGTGCCCCTCGATTACCTCTGCCGGAAGCCCGGCGCGTGCGCTGGCCCTGCCATCAATTCTGCCGTACCCCACTGACAAGCGGGCGGTACCGGGAAAACGGAGGGACGCGGCGCCGGGCGCCCGGCCCGACGCGCACCGTACGCGGCCGTATTGACACCGCATTGGTCCAGACCGCAGGGTGATCCGCGACACAGACGCTGCGAAGGGGCACCGCATGAGCGACGGCACGCCTGCCGACCTGTTCTTCGACGCCGCCATCGGCCTGCTGCAACGGGTCCGCGAGGAGGAGGCCGAGGCGATCACCGCGGCCGGCACCCTGCTCGCCGACACCGTCGCGGCCGGCGGCCGGCTGTTCGCCTTCGGCGCCGGCCACTCCTCCCTGGCCGCCCAGGACGTCGTCTACCGCGCCGGCGGCCTCGCCCTGATGAACCTGCTCGCCGTCCCCGGGGTCGTCGGCGTCGACGTCACCCCCGCCACCCTCGGCTCCGCCCTCGAACGCGTCGACGGACTCGCGAGCGCCGTCCTCGACAGCTCACCTCTGCGCGCCGGTGACGCCCTCGTGATCATCTCCCTCTCCGGCCGCAACGCCCTCCCCGTGGAGATGGCCCTCAACGCCCGCGCCCTCGGCATCCGGGTCATCGGCGTCACCTCCGTCGCCTACGCCACCGAGACCAGCTCCCGGCACAGCTCGGGCACCTTCCTGCGGGACCACTGCGACATCGTCCTGGACTCCAAGATCGCCGTCGGCGACGCGGAACTCACCCTCGACACCATCCCGGCCCCCTTCGCCCCCGCCTCCACCGTGGTGACCACCGCCCTCATGCAGGCGGTCATGGCCACCACCGCAGCCACCCTCGCCGACCGCGGCATCGAACCCCCGCTGCTGCGCTCCGGCAACGTCGACGGCGGCCACGACTGGAACGGCCGCGTCATGACCCAGTACGGCGACCGGATCTTCTACCGGCACTAAGGCCTGTCGGGAAAGTGGTCCTGCCGCGCTCCGGGCGACGAGGCCACTTTCGCGACAGGCCCCAGGACCTGTCGCGTCCGCCGTGAGGCGGGCGGGACCGCACGGACACGCCCTGGCAGCGGCCGGGGACCGTCAGTCCGCCGGCTTCTCCCGCACCGCCTCCGCCAGGTCCAGCGCCGCCCCGATCCGCAACGCCACGTCCTCCGCGTACGCCGCGTCCGACCGCTCGAAACGGCTGCGCCCGGCACCCCGCAGAAAGGTCACCACACCCAGCGTCCGGCCCCGGCTGCGCAGCACCGCGCACAACGCGTGCACCGCCTCGCTCGGCCACTGCCGCGCCAGCGCCCACTCACGCGCCCGCTCGGCCGACACCGATCCGGCGTCCGCCCGCACCGAGCCCGCCCGCTCGACACAGCTCAGCGCCGGATGCCCCGCCTCGTACCGCACCGGCAGCCCCGCCGCGCCCGTGAGCACACTCGGCCCCGGAGCACCGGCGGGCGTCGCC
Source organism: Streptomyces sp. IBSBF 3136 (assembly GCF_036815105.1). Classification (NCBI taxonomy): domain Bacteria; kingdom Bacillati; phylum Actinomycetota; class Actinomycetes; order Kitasatosporales; family Streptomycetaceae; genus Streptomyces; species Streptomyces sp. IBSBF 3136. Next base: position 4,789 of record NZ_JAJSZC010000029.1, on the reverse strand, counting down.
GCGAGCCGCACCAGCCGCACCGGAACCGCGTCGTCACCCTCCCCGCGAGGGGGGCCCGCCAGCCGGTCGAGCAGCGCGTGATCGGCGAAACCGGCCAGGGCGAAGTCCAGATGGACCACGGCCGCCTCCGCCGGGTCCTCGCACTCGGCCGCCGCACGCGCCGCCCGGTGCGACTGGTTGCCACGGAAGCGCAGCAGCGCCGCCTCCTGCTCGCCCTGCTTGGCCTCCGTGACGTCCTGGAACAGCCAGCCCACCCCGAGCGGCACCGGCTCCTCCGCCAGCGGCGAGGCCAGCCGCACGAAACCGCTGCGCCAGCAGCGCCGCGTCTCGCCCTCGGCCGTCCGCACGCTCACCCACATCTCGGCGGGCGCCGGCGGCGCACCCTCCGACAGCACGTGCGTGAGCGCGCTCTCCAGCTCCTCCACACCCTGCGTCAGCAACTCCCCCAGCGGCCGCCCGAGCGCCGACGTGCGCCCGACCCCCAGCGCCCGCGCCGCGTGCCCGTTCACCACCGCGGGCCGCAGATCGGCGTCCACCAGGACCACACCCCAGGACGCGTCCTCGAACAGCGCCTCGCTGAGCGCGATCGACCGTTCGAGATCGATCTGCGCGTGCACCTCGCTGAACGCGCAGTACACCCCCGCCGGCTCCCCGTCGGGCCCTCGCACAGCCGCGGACTGGGTCCGCACCAGAACCCGGCCGCCGCCCTTCGTGACCAGCGCGAACTCGTGCACCTGCCGGCCCGGGGCCCGCATCGCGGACATCAGACGGCCCTGCACCTCCTCGGCGTCGGCGCTGCGCACCGCCCACCCCGCGAACCCGTGCCGGCCCACCGCCTCGGCCGCCGTCCAGCCCAGGATGCGCTCCGCCTCACGGTTCCAGTGCGTCACCGTCCCGTCCGCGTCGAAGGCGCACAGGGCCGCGTCCATGCCGTCGAGCAGCGCGGCGAGCAGATCGGAGCCACCGGACTCCTCCGCCGCCGGACCGCCCGCACCGGCAGCGCTGTGCCGACCGTCCCGCTCGGGCTCGTCCGGCCCCAGCTCGTCGGTGGTCCCACTCCGCCGCGAAGCACTCACCTGGACCCCCTGGAGGCTGCGTCCGCGCACGTACGGCGCTCGGTTCGTTCACTGGCCTTCATTCAACTGGAACGTGACGCAGCCCACATCATGTTCCCGCAATCTTGCCGGAATCCATGTCCGGCCCCGGGATCCGGTCCAGACGCAGGTCGACCCATTCGTCGCTCTCCCCGTCCAGCACATACCGGTCGACCTCCACGAATCCCAGCCGCTCGGCGAACCGCAGCCCCTCCACGTTCGCCGCCAGCACGCACGTCTCCACCGCCGCCGCCCCCAGCCCCCGCGCCCGGGCGAGCCCGTGCCCGTACAGGGCGGCGCCGAAGCCGCGCCGCCGGAAGCCGGGCAGCACACGCGCGATGACGGTCGCGACCCGCCCTTCCCCCGCCGGCGGCCGCACGGTCGAGCAGCCGACCAGCTCGTCCCCGAGATAGGCGTTCTCCAGCCGGTACCGCCCGGCCCGCTCCCGGACGTCCTCCACCGACATCGCGGCAGGCGGCACGATCACGTTGTGCACATGCCGCCACTGCTCCAGCATGAGGTCCCCGTCGACGGGCTCGATTCGAAGGTCGGTCATACGAGCACCTCTACCAGCCGAAACGACCTCCCGTTCGGGAATTTCGCCGGATTCGCAAATCCGAGCGATGTCACGCTGATCTGCCGACCTCCTCGATCCACGTTCACCGGCTTCGCCGGCGGGGGCGGAGCCGCTGCTTCAGAGGCCCGAAAAACAGGTTGAGTCCGTCCCGGCACCGCTCGTACGCTGTGACCACGTGGAAAGGAGGTGATCGGGTAAATGAGTGAAACCCGGACGCGCGAGGTGGCTGCGGGCTAGCGGCCTGCCACCACACTCTGTGCGGTGCCGGACCAGCGTGTGCGCGACACACGCAGCCGGCCCAATCCAACGCAGTCACCCGACCCGCGAGCTCGCCGGCACGTCCGGCCGGCTCCTTCGCCGGCAGGCGGAGGGACCGAGCTCGCGGGTCGTCTGCGTTCTCAGGGGCTGAGGCGTTCCGTGCGCCAGCTTCCGTCCGGGCGGCTGACGTAGCGGAGCCGGTCGTGCAGGCGGTTCTCGCGGCCCTGCCAGAACTCGACGCTCTCGGGGGCGACGCGGAAGCCGCCCCAGTGGGGCGGGACCGGGACCTCCTCCTCGCCCTCGGGGTAGCGGGCGCCGAGTTCGGCGTAGGCGGCGTCCAGGTCGTCGCGGGAGGCGATCACCGAGGACTGGGCGCTGGCCCAGGCGCCGAGCCGGGAGCCGTGCGGGCGGGTGCGGAAGTAGGCGGCGGTCTCCTCGCGGGAGGTGCGCCGGGCGACGCCGGTGACGATGACCTGGCGGGCGATGGGGTGCCAGGGGAAGAGCAGCGAGACGTGGGGGTTGTGCGCCAGCTCGCGCCCCTTGCGGGAGTCGTAGTTGGTGTAGAAGACGAAGCCGTCGGTGTCGTACTGCTTCATCAGGACCGTGCGGGAGCTGGGGCGGCCGTGGACGTCCGCGGTGGAGACGACCATCGCGTTGGGTTCGTAGAGCGTGCCGTGCAGGGCCGCCCGCGCGGCGTCCTCGAACCAGCCGGCGAACTGGTCCATGGGGTGCGCGGGGAGGTCCTTCTCGTCCAGTCCCGCGGCCCGGTACTGCTTGCGCATGGCGGCGGGGTCCACGAGGGGGTCGAGGCTCGGGTCGCGGTCGGTCACGCGGTCATCTTGCCGTATCGAACGCGCATGGCACTCAGTGTCGTGTGGGCTGCCCAAAGCTGGCACTGGGGGTTATCGTGCAGGTTCCGCGCAGCGGTTGGGTGACCACCGGCCGATCGGGGCATCACCGGGGTGACCGCCGCCGAACCTTCACTAGGAGCCGCCTGATGTCCGACTTCGTACCCGGGCTCGAGGGAGTCGTCGCGTTCGAGACGGAGATCGCCGAACCCGACAAGGAGGGTGGCGCCCTGCGTTACCGCGGGGTCGACATCGAGGACCTCGTCGGGCACGTCTCGTTCGGCAACGTGTGGGGACTGCTGGTCGACGGCGCCTTCAATCCTGGCCTGCCGCCCGCGGAGCCGTTCCCGATCCCGGTGCACTCGGGTGACATCCGGGTGGACGTCCAGTCCGCGCTCGCCATGCTGGCGCCGGTGTGGGGGCTGAAGCCGCTGCTCGACATCGACGAGGCGCGGGCCCGTGAGGACCTCGCGCGTGCCGCGGTCATGGCGCTGTCGTACGTCGCCCAGTCGGCGCGTGGGCAGGGGCTGCCCATGGTGCCGCAGCGGGAGATCGACAAGGCGGGTTCGGTGGTCGAGCGGTTCATGATCCGCTGGCGGGGCGAGCCGGACCCCAAGCACGTGGCGGCCGTCGACGCGTACTGGACGTCGGCCGCCGAGCACGGCATGAACGCGTCGACGTTCACGGCGCGGGTGATCGCCTCCACGGGTGCGGACGTCGCGGCCGCGCTGTCCGGCGCGGTGGGTGCGATGTCCGGGCCGCTGCACGGCGGTGCGCCGTCGCGGGTCCTCGGGATGATCGAGGAGATCGAGCGGACCGGTGACGCGGTGGGGTACGTGAAGCAGGCGCTGGACCGCGGTGAGCGGCTGATGGGGTTCGGGCACCGGGTGTACCGGGCGGAGGACCCCCGGGCGCGGGTGCTGCGCCGTACCGCCCGTGAGCTGGGCGCGCCGCGGTTCGAGATCGCGGAGGCGCTGGAGAAGGCGGCGCTGGAGGAGTTGCACAACCGGCGGCCGGACCGGGTGCTGGCCACGAACGTGGAGTTCTGGGCGGCGATCATGCTGGACTTCGCCGAGGTTCCGGCGCACATGTTCACGTCGATGTTCACCTGTGCCCGTACGGCGGGGTGGTCGGCGCACATCTTGGAGCAGAAGCGGACCGGTCGTCTGGTGCGGCCTTCGGCGCGGTACGTGGGGCCGGGGGCGCGGCGGCCGGAGGAGATCCCGGGATACGAGGACATCGCCCGTTAGGGCCGTTCGTCCGAAGGCCCTGGCGGGGCGGCCGGGGGCGGAGGCGCGTCGGGGTCGCGGCTCCGCCCGGTCCGGTCGGGTCCGTGGGGTGGATCAGGCCGGGATCAGGGCGTCGCGGTGGTGCCGTTCGGCGACCAGCGGGTGTGCCCTGAGCTTGCCCTTGAGCTCGTTGTAGCCGTACTCGGCGTGCAGCGGGTTGGACGGGTCGGTGGTGATGCCGGGGGCGGTGGAGGCGTAGGGGAAGGGCAGTGGTTCGACCCGTGCGTCCAGGCGGGGGTTGTAGAAGAAGGGGACCGAGAAGCGTTCGGTCGCTCCCGGCGGGCTGACGACCCGGTGGTTGGTGGCGATCAGGTAGCCGTTGGTGGCCACTTCGAGGAGTTCGCCGAGGTTGACGACGAAGGCGCCGTCGAGCGGCGGGACGTCGTGGAAGCGGTTGTCGTCGCGCTGGACCTGGAGGCCGCCGACGGTGTCCTGGAGCAGCAGGGTGAGGAAGCCGTAGTCCTTGTGGGCGCCCACGCCCTGGTCCGTGCCGTCACCCGCGCTGCCGGGGTAGCGGACGAGCTTGAGGTGCGGGTGGGCGTGCTCGCCGAAGATCGGGTCGTAGAAACCGGCGGGGGCGCCGATGGCCGTGAGCAGCTCGCGCAGCAGCCGCTGGGCGACCGCGCTGAGCCTGTCGATCCAGGTCAGGGCGGCGGTGCGCAGTTCGGGGAGGGCGGCCGGCCACTGGTTGGGGCCTTCGAGCCACCAGTAGGGGGGTTCACC
>NZ_JAJSZC010000028.1:0-55236 GCF_036815105.1 Streptomyces sp. IBSBF 3136 | reverse complement strand
TTCGCGATGTTCTCCGGCTTCCACTTCTGGTGGCCGAAGATGACCGGCAAGATGCTGGACGAGCGCCTCGGCAAGATCACCTTCTGGACGCTGTTCATCGGCTTCCACGGCACCTTCCTGGTCCAGCACTGGCTCGGCGTCAACGGCATGCAGCGCCGCATCCCGGACTATCTCGCGGTCGAGGGGCTGACCACACTCAACACCGTGTCGACGATCTTCTCGTTCCTGCTCGGCTCCTCGATGCTGCCCTTCTTCTACAACGTCTGGAAGACGGCGAAGTACGGGGAGCGGGTCGAGAGCGACGACCCGTGGGGCTACGGCCGTTCGCTGGAGTGGGCGACGTCCTGCCCGCCGCCGCGGCACAACTTCCGTTCGCTGCCGCCGATCCGCAGCGAATCCCCGGCGTTCGACCTGCACCACCCGCAGCGGCGGGGCCGGACGAAGGAGCTGACCGCGCGATGAGCACGGGGGACGAGAGGGTCCTGGTCCAGGAGGTCGAGGGCCATCTGTTGCTCACCGCCGCACGGGAGCAGGGCCGTACGGCGGCGGCCCGGGTCGCCGACCGCCTGGGCTGGCTCACCGAGACCCAACGGGACGACCTGGAACACCACTTCGAGTCGGAGTACTTGGCACTGGCCCGCACCTCGTGGCGCCGCACCGCCGACCGCGCCGAGGAGCTGCGGCACCTCTACGAGGACAGGTACCGGACGCTGCGGCAGCGGATGGTCGCGTGGGGGGTGCTGGGCGCGGCCCTGCTGGCGGCGACGGGCCTGCTGGGCTCGCCGCCGGCTGAGCGGGGCGCGCCGTGCGCCGGCGCCCCAGACGTCTCAGGATTCCAAGTGTCTCAGGGGTCTCAGGTGTCTCAGGGGATTCAGGTGTAGTCGAGCACCATCCGGAAACGGGCCTTGCCGGACATCATCTTCCGGTAGGCCTCGTCCGCGCGGTCCAGCGGGACGGACTCGGTCATCGGGCGGATGCCGTGCAGGGCGCTGAAGGCCATGGTGTCCTCCACGTCCTGCGAGGTGCCCGAGGGGTGGCCGCGGATCACGCGGCCGCTCATCAGCAGTTGCACCGGGCTGATGCCGAGCGGTTCGGTGTCCGCGCCGATGGCGACCAGTTCCCCGCGGTGGGCCAGGCCGTCCACGGTGTCCGCGATGGCCTCGGAGTTCCCGGCGGTCGCCAGCACGACCTTGGCGCCGCCCAGCGACTGCAGCGCCTCGGCGACCGAGGTCCCGGAGGTGCTGTCGACGTAGTGGTGGGCGCCGAGCTGCTTGGCGAAGTCCGCCTTCTCGGGGCCCCGGGCGATGCCCACCGTCTCGAAACCCATGGCGACCGCGTACTGCACCCCCAGGTGCCCGAGACCGCCGAGGCCGAGCACGGCCACCAGGTCGCCCGGCCGCGCGGCGCTGCGCCGCAGCCCGTTGAAGGTCGTCACGCCGGCGCATGCCATGGGTCCGGCGTCGCTCGCCGACACCCCCTCGGGGATCCGGGCCAGCGCGTCGACGGGTGCGATCACCTTCTCGCCGAAGCCCCCGTCGTACGTCCAGCCCGGGACCTTCAGGTTGGGGCACACGATGAAGTCGCCCTCGCGGCACGGCCGGCAGTGGCCGCAGCTGCCGCCGAACCAGCCGACGGCCACCCGGTCGCCGACCCGCCAGCCGCGGTCGTGCACGCCCTGCCCCAGCTCCTCGATGCGACCGGCGATCTCGTGCCCGGGCACTTCGGGGAAGGAGACGCCGGGTAGTCCGCCGCTCACGAAGAGCGCGTCGCTGTGGCAGACCCCGCAGGCCTCCACGGCGACCCTCACGTGGCCTGGTCCCGGCTGCGGCACCTCCCGCTCGACCAGCTCGAACGTGCCGTTCGGGGCGGTCACCTGCGCGGCTCGATACGTACTCATGCGTGTCTCCGGAGAACGGGTACAGAGCCCCCTCATCCAGCAGACCAGCTCCCACCCGATCCCGCGCGCCGAGCCGCACGGATCACGACAGCGCCCGAGATTCGACCCCACGGCACAACAGCCCACCCAGGGGCGCGAGGAACCGCGCGACCAGCCGCGACGGCACCACAGACGGATACGGCAGGGGCACCCCGCGGCGGGAGCCGATCGGCGACGCCGGGTCACCGGTCCCCCTGCCGCCACCCCTCCGGCCGGAGAGTCCCGAGAAGCTGCCGCACCAGCTCGTCGACGACCTCGTCGAGACTCGCGTCCACCCACCCCGCGCTCCAGTCGTGCAGCAACCCGTTGACACTGCCGATGAAGGCCGTCGCCGCGAGCCGGTAGTCGCGCGGAGCCGCCTCACCGCGGGCAACCGCCGCGTCGGCCTCGGCGCGGATCAGGTCGACCCAGCGGGCCCTGCGGGCGAGCCGCTGCTCCTCCAGCGCCGGGCTGACGCCGATGATCTCGACAAAGGTGATCCGGATCCGGCGCGGGTCGGAGGTGACGCCGCGGGCGTAGGCCCGGAACAGCACGGCGACCCGCTCGGCCAGCGGCAGCCCCTCGGCCGCGGCGAGCGCGTCCAGCACCGCCTGTTCCGCCCAGCCGTTCACCTCCAGGTGCAGCGCGGCGAGCACGTCCTCCAGGGTGCGGAACTCCTCGTAGAACTGCCGGGTGGACAGGCCGGCGGCCTGGCTGAGCGCGGCGACCGTCGTCTGCCGGAAGCCCGGGCTGTCACCGAACAGCCGCAGCGCCGCGTCCAGGAACCGGCGGCGCCGCTCGGCCTGGCGTTCCTCGGCGGACCTGCCGCCGTAGCGGCCCTTCGGCGCCCTGAGCCTGCCCGTCACCCGCGCCCCCTCCGTTCACCCACCCGCGCCCAATCTTGTCGTGCACACATCTTGTCGAGTAGCCCGCACCCTCCTTACTTTTCAGTAAGTTCACTGTGAAAGCGCCCGTGTTCAGATTTCCCCGAGGAAAGAGAGCAGTCATGCCTGCCCCAAGAACCAGGCACCTTTGCTCCGTCGCCGCCGCCCTCGCGCTGACCGTCGCCGCCCCCGCGACCGCCGCCTCCGCCACGACCGCCGCGTCCGCCGGCTCCGGTCTGCGTGAGGTGATGTTCGTCGGCAACAACTGGGACGGCACCGCCGACGTCATCCGGTCCTCCGGAGACTTCGCCAAGATCGGCCGCGTCAACGTGATCCCGGACAAGGCCCAGCGGATGGCCGAGATCAACGCGGACCCGATCAAGTGGATCTACTTCACGGCGATCCGCAACGGTGTCGGCGAGGGCCACGACCAGTTCGCCGACGACATGTACTCCACCCCGGACGGCCGCTCGGTGGTCGTCTCCCGGCCGAGCTTCGCGGACGTGGTCTCCGTCGACCTGGCCACCGGCCGGATCAACTGGCGTTTCCCGGTGGCCGGTTACCGGGCCGACCACATGGCGGTGTCCCCGGACGGCACCCGGGTCGCCGTGTCCGCCTCCACCGCCAACACCGTGCACGTGCTGGACATCGGCACGGGCCGGCAACTCGGTTCCTTCGCGACGGGCGACAAGCCGCACGAGAACATCTTCACCAAGGACGGCAAGTACATCTGGAACATGTCCATCGGGGACGTCAACACGGCCCTGGACGACCCGGGCTGGGACTGGACCAAGGGCGACCGCCACATCACGGTGGTGGACGCGAGCACGTACAAGCAGGTCAAGGTCATCGACATGCGCCAGCGGCTGGACGCGATCGGCCTGAAGAACTTCTCCGACGCCGTACGGCCGGCCGTCTTCTCCCCCGACGAGTCGAAGCTGTACTTCCAGGTCTCCTTCTTCAACGGCTTCCTGGAGTACGACGTCGCCACCGACCGGATCACCCGGGTGAAGACGCTGCCGAAGAACCCGGCGACCAGCGAGGACCGCACCACCTGGGTCAACGACTCGCGCCACCACGGCCTCTCGATGAACCCCGAGGGCACGAAGCTGTGTGTCGCGGGCACCATGGACGACTACGCCACGGTGGTCGACCGCGCCACCCTCCAGGAGGGTCCGCTGGTCACCGCGTCCAAGCCGTACTGGGCCACGGTCAGCGGCGACGGCAAGGACTGCGTCATCTCCGAGAGCGGGGCCGACCAGGTCACGGCGATCGACTTCGCGACCGGCGAGAAGGTGACGTCGGTCGCGGTGGGCGACCACCCGCAGCGGGTGCGGCTCGGGCACGTGCAGGCCGACTGGACGGGCCCGTCGGGGAGCTGACGGCCCGGGGGGGGGGGGGGGGGGGGGGGGGGGGGGGGGGGGGGGGGGGGGGGGGGGGGGGGGGGGGGGGGGGGGGGGNCGGGCGGGGCGCGGGGGGGGCCGCCCCCCCGCCCCCCCCCCCCCCGGCCGGGAGGCGCGTTCTCAGAAGTGCGCCGCGACCCACGCCGCCAGTTCGGAACGCGCCGCGCCCAGCAGGTCCGCCGACGGGGCCGTGGCCCCGTTGGTCACCAGGGCGAAGTGCGGGACACCGGAGTCCGCGGCGGTGAGCAGCAGCCGGCGGCTGCCGGTGCCGCCCGGTTCGGGCGCGACGCCGACGGGGGTGGCCGCGGTGTAGGCGGGCGGCCCGCAGACCGTGCCCAGGTCGGAGACGACGGTGGTGGCCGGGGTGGGGAAGGACGCCGGCAGGTGCAGCTCGGTGGGCGCGCCGGCGCCGGAGCGCCAGACCAGCAGCCCGTACTGACCCGAACCGACCAGCCGGGCGACGTCCGGCAGTGAGGCCGGCACCGGGTTCCAGGTCAGGGTGGCCGAGCCGTCCCGGGAGCGGTCCTCATAGGTGAAGGCGAGACCGGAGCCCGCAGTGGCGCTCGGGTAGAGCCGGTCGAGCAGCCGGGCGTCCTGGCGGAGCACCGGGTTCCCCGCGTCGTCGAGCCGTACGGCGGAGAGGTCCTCGTCGTTCCAGCCGTCTTCGGAGGTGACCACCTTGCCGGGGTTGCCGTTCATCGGCTCGTGGTGCCGGCCGTTGTAGAGGTCCCACTGCCACTGCGAGCCGGACAGCACCGGACCGGAGGCAGCAGGGTCCGTCCACCAGCGGCTGCCCGGCAGCCGGGAGTCGAGGCCCTGGTACATCGCCTTGAGGACCGTCGGCGCCTTGTCGGAGACGGTGCCCGAGAGCGGGTGCCCGAACTCGCTGACCACGGCGGCGGTCCCGGCGGCCGCGGCCCGGTCGCGGACGGCCGCGAAGTCGGAGGCGTACTGGCCGTCGGCCGCCTTGCCCCACATCAGGATGCCGGAGATGGCCTTCTGGTCGTAGAAGTGGGTGTTGAAGACGTAGCCCGGGCCGAGCGTGCCCGCGTCCAGCAGTCCGCCTTCCTGCCGCTGGGTGGAGATGTTGGCGTTCCAGAAGAGGTTGGGCTCGACGAAGGCGGGCTTGTCCTGCCAGCCCGCGGCGTCCATCCGGGCCCGGAAGCGCGCGTAGAACGGCCAGAGCAGGTCGCGTTCCCAGGTGCGCGACGACTGCCCGGAGTCGTAGCCGCCCGCGTACGGCTCGTTGTACGGGTCGAAGCCGACGACGCCGGCGAACTCCTCGTCGCTCAGGTGCCGTTGGAGGTAGATCATGGTCGCCTGGGCGGTGCCGAGGAAGGCGTCCTGGACGCCGTGGGCGTCGTGCCAGAAGTCGTACTGCGCCTGCCGCACGGCCGCGTTCTGGGTGATGTTCTGCCCCCAGAACAGGCAGATCCCGCAGGACTCCTTGGGGTAACTCCCGCCTTCGACCGCCCACTTGGGGGCTCCGTCCCCGGTGTACCAGCTGCCCGCGTCGAACAGATACCGGGAGTACAGGTCCTGGTGGAAGTCGGGGTAGACCCGGATGCCCGCGTCGAGGAAGGCGCCCATCTGCTCGGTGACCGCGGCCAGGTAGGCGGTGTCGACCTGGCCGCGCACCGGTTCGGCGTGCGCCCAGGAGAGCGGGAAGCGGACCGCGTTGCCGCCGCCGAGGGCGCGCAGCGCGGTCGCCGACCTGCGGGCGTCGGCGACCGAGGCGAAGGGCAGGCCGCCGTTCTCCTCCAGCTTGGTCTCGCCCGAGACGTTGTACCCGCGCAGCACGACCTCGCGCCCCTGGCCGTCGACGAAACGGCCGCCGCGCACGGTGAGCGGACCGCCGTCGAACCAGAGGGAACCCGAGGGGGCGGCGGCGGTGGCGGGCGGGGCGCCCACCGCCGTCAGGAATCCACAGAGGACGACCAGCACCGGCAGCAGACGCGCCCCAATATTCGGCATGTACACCACAGTCCGGCGTGGTACCGGCGGCGTCAATACCTGCTGACTCGCGAGTAAGTTGACTGGCAGTCAGCCCGACGGATGTCAGTCGCCCACCCGGCGCGTCACGTTCAGCAGGTACTCCTTGCGGTCGAGCGGGTTGTGGTCGGTGCGCGGGCGCTCGGGCAGCGGACCCCGGGTGACCGGCGCGTAGTGGTCGAAGACGGTCTCCAGCTCGCCCTCGCCCCGGGTGAGCCCGGGCAGCCGCTGCCCCAGTTCATGGACCCGGGCGGCGGGCACGGCACCCTCCAGGACGCCGGCAAGGTCGTGCGCGCCCGTGCTCTCCGGCACCGCGCCGAGCCGGGCCAGCACCGGCAGCAGGGCGCCCAGCGTGTCCGCCGGGGCCTCGACCCGGAAGCGGTGCATGGGCTCGTACACCACGGTGCGCGCCCGGCGCAGGGCCTCGATCAGGACCAGCGGGGTCAGGCCGCGGAAGTCGTAGCCGGTGCTGGACATGCTCTTGTCGAATCCCTGGTGGGCGTGGCTCTGCCGAGGCGAGTAGCCGCAGTGGGTCATGGTGACGGCGCAGTCGGTGACCTGCCAGCCGTGCAGCCCCTGCCCCAGCGTCTCGCGCACCGTGTCCTCCACAGCCTTGAAGAAGGCGTACGGCATGGAGCCGAGTTCCACCTCCAGGCCGAAGCGGACCCCCGAGCCGGGCGGTGCCGGGTCCACCCGCAGGCCGACGGTGGCGAGGAAGGGGTTGCCGTCCTTCTTGTTGAACTCCACGGCGGCTCCGCTGCCCACCGGCCGTTCGACGCACAGGGTGGTGGTCTCCCGGAAGGTGACGTCCAGGCCGTACTCGTCGGCGAGGGTGGCCTCGATGACCTCCTTCTGCACCTCGCCGTAGAGGGAGACGGAGGTCTCCTTGCGCAGCTCGTCGTGGCGGACGCCGATGAGCGGGTCCTGTTCGGCCAGCTGGGTGAGCGCGAGGTGCAGCGCACGCCGGTCCGCCCCGGGACCGGGGACGACGACCGTCTCCAGGGTGGGCGGTGGGAAGTGGTGCCCGGCGGCCCGGCCCGGCGTGCCGAGCGCGTCGCCGATCCGGATGCCGCCGAGGCCCCACAGCCGGGCGATCCGGCCCGCCGGCGCCGCCTCCCGCCGGGCGTCGCCGCCGTGGTCGAAAACGGTGAGGGCGGTGATCCTGCCCTCCTCGCGGCCGTCCCCGACCGGGACGCGGTCGCGCACGCGCAGCGTGCCGGAGAAGATCCGCGCGTAGGCGATCTTCTCCCCCGCCGGACCCCGCTCGACCTTGAACACCGTGCCGGACAGCGGGCCGTCCGGGTCGCCGGAGGCGGGCGGCAGCAGCCGTTCGACGCCGCCGACGAGTTCGGCCACGCCGGCGCCGGTGATGGCGGACCCGAACCAGACGGGGTGGACCAGGCCCAGCCGGGTCTGGTCGGCCAGGGCGGCACGCAGCCGGCCGCCGGAGATCCCGCGGTTCACGTAGGCGGCGAGCAGGTCGTCGTCGTGGTCGGCGAGCACGTCCAGCGCGGACGGGCCGAGCCCGGGGACGAACCGGGCGGCGCGGGTGCCGAGCCCGGCGGCGGTCCCCATCGGGACGAGCGGCACGGCAAGCCGGCGGGCCATCTCGTCCAGCACCGCCCCGCCGCGCGCGCCGCGCCGATCGATCTTGTTGACGAAGACGAGGGTGGGGATGCGCAGCCGGCGCAGGGTGCGCATGAGGACGCGGGTCTGCGCCTGCACGCCCTCGACGGCCGAGACGACCAGGACCGCCCCGTCCAGCACCCCGAGCACCCGTTCCACCTCGGCGATGAAGTCGGGGTGGCCGGGGGTGTCGATGAGGTTGACGGTCACCGAGTCGAGCGGGAAGGAGACCACCGCAGACTTGATGGTGATGCCGCGCTGCCGCTCCAGCGCGAGCGTGTCGGTCCGGGTGCTCCCCCGGTCGACGCTTCCGATCTCTTCGGTCACTCCGGCCGTGTGCAGCAGCCGTTCGGTCAGGCTGGTCTTACCGGCGTCGACATGGGCGAGGATTCCGAGATTGAGCAGGTGCACTGGGCGTGATGTCCTTCGGCATGGGGTGGATTCCTTCCTCGGTGGACATGCACGCAGTGCGCATCGGTGGTCCTCTCGCGGTGACGTCGGGTCCCGTGCAGTGCAGCAGGGGCGGCCCTCCGGCGGCAATGGATTAATGCTCAACGAATCCCCCGGCGCAGCGCTCGCCGCCCGCAGAGCACGGAATTAGAGTGACCTACATCACGTCCGGTGGCTGACTACCCACGCCCCTGCCCGGCACGGTCTGGAGGGCACACATGACCCACATCTCGGTGAACGTGGACGGCACGACCTACGAGGACGACGTGGAACCCCGTCTCCTGCTCGCCCACTACCTGCGCGACCGCCTCGGCCTGACCGGCACCCCGATCGGCTGCGACACCTCCAACTGCGGCGCGTGCACGGTCGACCTGGACGGCGCGACCGTCAAGAGCTGCTCGGTCCTCGCCGTACAAGCCGACGGCGGACGGGTGACCACGATCCAGGGGCTGGCCACGGACGGCGAGTGGACCCCGCTGCAACGCGCCTTCCACGAGCGGCACGGACTGCAGTGCGGGTACTGCACCCCCGGGATGATCATGGCCGCGCGCGACCTGCTGCGGGAGAACCCGCACCCCACCGCCGACGAGGTCCGCCAGGCCCTGGAGGGCAACCTCTGCCGGTGCACCGGCTACCAGAACATCGTCCGCGCGGTGCTCGACGCCGCGGGCGCCGAGGTCTCCGAGGAGGTCAGGACATGACCGACCAGGCCGTGGGACCCGAGATCGGCCGCTCCCGGCTGCGCAAGGAGGACGCCCGGCTGATCACCGGCCAGACCAACTGGACCGACAACATCCAGCTCGCCGGACTGCTCCACCTGGCCATTTTGCGCAGCCCGATGGCCCACGCCCGCATCACCCGCGTCGACGTCTCCCCCGCCCTGGAACGCCCCGGCGTCGTCGCCGCGTTCAGCGGTGCCGACCTGGCCGAGGGCCTGGGCTCGCTGCCCTGCGCCTGGCCGGTCACCGAGGACATCGTGCTGCCCGACCACCCGCCGATCGCCGTCGACGAGGTCCGGCACGCGGGCGACCCGGTGGCGGTCGTGGTGGCCCGCGACCGGTACGCGGCCGCCGACGCGCTGGAGGCGATCGAGGTCGACTACGACCCGCTGCCCCCGGTGCTCGACCTGGAGGCCGCGCTCGCCGAGGGCGCCCCGCTGGTCCACGCCGACAAGGGCACCAACCGCTGCTACACCTGGCCGCTGGCCACCGGCGAGAGCTTCGACTCGGTGCGCGAGCGCGCCGAGGTGACCCTGAAGCGGCGCTACCACCAGCAGCGCCTGATCCCCAACGCCATGGAGCCGCGCGCGGTCGTCGTCACCCCGCTCGCCGCCTCCGGCGAGTACACGGTCCACTCGGCGACCCAGATCCCGCACATCCTGCGGATCATGCTCGCCACCGTCACCGGCATCCCCGAGCACAAGCTGCGGGTGATCGCGCCGGACGTCGGCGGCGGCTTCGGCTCCAAGCTCCAGGTGTACGGCGAGGAGGCCGTCGCCCTGGCGGTGGCCCGCCGGCTCGGCCGCCCGGTGAAGTGGACCGAGTCCCGCTCGGAGGGCTACCTCGCCACCCACCACGGCCGCGGCATGATCCAGGACATCGAGATCGCCGCCACCCGCGAGGGGAAGCTGCTCGGCCTGAAGGTCGACCTGCTCGCCGACATGGGCGCCTACCTCATGCTCGTCACCCCGGGCATCCCGATCCTCGGCGCCTTCATGTACCCGGCGATCTACAAGATGGACGCCTACGAGTTCACCTGCACCGGGGTCTTCACCACCCGCACCCCGACCGACGCCTACCGCGGGGCCGGCCGCCCGGAGGCCACCTTCGCCATCGAGCGGACCATGGACGAACTGGCCGTCGAACTCGGCCTCGACCCCGTGGAGGTGCGCCGCCGCAACTGGATCCGGCACGAGGAGTTCCCGTACACCACCGTCGCCGGACTGACCTACGACAGCGGCGACTACGAGGCCGCCACCGACAAGGCGCTGGACCTGTTCGGGTACGACGACCTGCGCGCCGAACAGCGCGAGCGCAACGAGCGCGGCGACACCGTGCGCCTCGGCATCGGCGTCTCCACCTTCACCGAGATGTGTGGGCTGGCACCGAGCCGGGTGCTGCGGGACCTCAGGTACGGGGCCGGCGGCTGGGAGGCGGCGGCCATCCGCATGCTGCCCACCGGCAAGGTCGAGGTCGTCACCGGCACCAGTCCGCACGGCCAGGGCCACGTGACCTGCTGGAGCCAGATCGCCGCCGACGTGCTGGGCGTGCCGTTCGAGGACGTCGAGGTCGTGCACGGCGACACCAGGGCGGCCCCGCAGGGCATGGACACCTACGGTTCACGGTCGCTGGCCGTCGGCGGCGAGGCCGTGCACCGGGCGGCCGTGAAGGTGGTGGACAAGGCCCGGCGGATCGCCGCGCACCTGCTGGAGGCGAGCGAGCAGGACCTGGAGTTCCAGGGCGGCGCCTTCTCCGTCAAGGGCTCGCCCGAGGCCCGTAAGACCATCCAGGAGATCGCCTTCGAGGCGTTCACCAACCATGACCTGCCCGACGGCGTCGAACCGACCATCAACGCCGAGACGGTGCTCGACCCGGAGAACTTCTCCTACCCGCACGGCACCCATCTGTGCGCGGTCGAGGTGGACACCGAGACCGGGAAGACACGCATCCGGTCCTACGTCTGCGTCGACGACGTCGGCCGGGTCGTCAACCCGATGATCGTCGAGGGACAGGTGCATGGCGGCCTCGCCCAGGGCATCGCGCAGGCGCTGTTCGAGGAGGCCGTGTACGACGACCAGGGCAACCTCGTCTCCGGCACCATGGCCGACTACCTCGTGCCGTCCGCCGCGGACCTGCCGGACTTCGTCACCGACCGCACGGAGACCCCGGCCGTCGACAACTCCATGGGGGTCAAGGGCGTCGGCGAGGCCGGGACGATCGCCTCGACACCCGCCGTGGTCAACGCCGTGGTGGACGCGCTCCGGCCGCTCGGCGTGCGGGACGTACGGATGCCGTGCTCGCCGTACCGGGTCTGGCAGGCGATCCGGGCCGCCCGCTCCGGCGCCACGGCGGAGACCGGCGGCACCGGCCCGGCCCAGTCCGGCCAGTCCGGGCAGGCGGCCCAGTCCGGCGACATCGGCCAGTACGGCGACCCCGGTGGGCAGGGCCGGCAGCCGGGAACGGAGGGTTCGGCATGATTCCCCCCACGTTCGACTACACCCGTCCCACGAGCGTGGACGAGGCGCTGCGCGCGCTCGCCGACGCGGGCGACGAGGCCAAGGTGCTGGCCGGCGGGCAGAGCCTGCTGCCGCTGCTGCGGCTGCGGCTCGCCTTCCCCGAACTGGTCGTGGACGTCGGCCGGATCCCGGAGCTGCGCGGGGTCCGCGAGGACGGCGACACGCTGGTCATCGGGGCCATGACCACGCACCACGAGGTGGTCCACGACCCGCTGGTACGCCGGCACGCCGGGCTGCTGGCCGAGGCGACGGCCACGGTGGCCGACCCCGCCGTACGGCACCGGGGAACCCTCGGCGGTTCCCTCGCGCACGCCGACCCGGCCGGTGACCTGCCCGCCGTGGCCCTGGCCCTGGACGCCGAACTCGTCGTCGCGGGACCGGGCGGGCGGCGCACGGTCCCGGCGCGGGAGTTCTTCGTCGACTACCTCCAGTCGGCGCTGGCGCCCGACGAGCTGCTGGTCGAGGTGCGGGTGCCGAAACGGGAGGGCTGGGGCTTCCACTACGAGAAGTTCCACGCCGTCGCCCAGTCCTGGGCCATCGTCGGGGTGGCGGCGCTGGTGCGGCGCGACGACGGGCACATCGCCGAGGCGCGGATCGGGCTGACCAACATGGGCTCGACCCCGCTGAGGGCCACCGCCGCCGAGGAGGCGCTGTCCGGAGCCGACGGCCCCGGGGCGGTGGCCCGGGCCGCCGAGGCGGCGGCCGAGGGCACCCGACCCGCGCAGGACCTGGCCGCCTCGCCCGAGTACCGCGAGCACCTCGCCCGGGTGCTGACCAGGCGGGCCGTGCTGGCCGCCACCGGGATGGGGTGAGCGCCGATCACCCGGACGGACGACCCGGAGCAGGTGCGCGCCCGCCTGGAGGAGACGGGGTACCTCGTCGACGAAGGGCTGGCGATCACCTGCTTCCTGGCGCTGAGGCTGCACCGGCCGCTGTTCTGCGAGGGCGACGCGGGCGTGGGCAAGACCGCGCTCGCCGCCGCCCTGGCCGAGGCGCTCGGCGCGCCGCTGATCCGGCTCCAGTGCCACGAGGGCATCGACGCCTCGCAGGCCCTGTACGACTGGGACTTCCCGCGCCAGCTGCTGCACCTGCGGGCGGCCGAGGCGGCCGGGATCAGGGACGCCGACCGGCTGGAGAGCGAGCTGTACGACCGGCGCTTCCTCATCGCCCGGCCGCTGCTGCGGGCCCTGCAGACCCACCCGGCGGTGCTGCTGGTGGACGAGATCGACCGGGCCGACGACGAGTTCGAGGCGTTCCTGCTCGAACTGCTGTCGGAGTACTCCGTCTCGATCCCCGAGCTGGGCACGCTGCGCGCCGAGGAGCCGCCCGTGGTCGTGCTCACCTCCAACCGCACCCGGGAGGTGCACGACGCGCTGAAGCGGCGCTGCCTGTACCACTGGTTCGACCATCCCTCGTTCGGGCGCGAACTGGCCATCGTGCGGCGACGACTGCCCGAGGTGTCGGCGCGGCTGGCCGAGCAGGTCACCGCGCTGGTGCAGACCCTGCGGGGCGCGGACCTGCTCAAGCCGCCCGGCGTGGCCGAGACGATCGACTGGGCCGAGGCGCTGCACGCGCTGGGCGCGAGCGAGGTGGACGCCGACCTGGCGGTGGCGACCCTGGGTTCGGCTCTGAAATACCGGGAGGACGCGGACCGGGCCCGCGGCCTCGACCTAGCCGCCGTCCTGGCGGCCCGGGGAGGCTGACCATGGCACCCGAACGCGAGGAGAGGGCTGCCGCCCGGCCCAGCGCGACGGGGGCGCGGCGCGACGCGGGGGACACGCGGCCCAGCGCGGCGGGGGCGCGGCCTGACTCGGGGGACGCCCAGCCCGCCGCTGCGGGGGCACGGCGCAGCTCGGCGGACGCCGAACCCACCCCGGCGGAGGCGCGGCCACGCACCGCGGACGCCCAGCCCAACCTGGCGGATGTCCACCCCAGCACTGCGAGCGCACAGCCCAACCCGGCCGGCGCCAAGCCCGACCCGACGGGGGCACGGCCCAGCAAGGCGGGCCCCCAGCCCAACCCGCCGGGGGCGCAGCTCACAGACGCCCAGCCCAACCCAGCGGATGTCCACCCCAGCGCTGCGGGGACCCGGCCCAGCACGGCCGACGGCCAGCCCAACCCGGCGGGGGCGGACCCCGACGCGGCCGGCGCCCGGCCCGGCGCAGCGGGTGTGCCGGCGCTCGGGGGTGATGCCGCGCTGGTCGGGTTCGTGCGGGCACTGCGGGCGGCGGGGCTCGACGCGAGCAGTGAGCGGCTGTACGCCTTCCTGCGGGCCGTGGACCAGGTGCGGACCGGGGTGCGGGCGGACGTGTACTGGGCCGGGCGGGCGACGCTGTGCGCCGGGCACGACGACCTGGAGCGGTACGAGCGGGTGTTCGCCGCGTACTTCGGGGCGACGGGCGGGTCCGGGGCGCGCGCGGTGCCGGCCGCCGCCCCGCCCCGGCTCGGACTCGCCGCCCGGGAGGCGCGCGGCGCCCCGCGCGAGCCCGGTGCGGACGAGCCGTCGGGCCCACCCACCGCCACCCTCGCCAGCTCCGCCGAGGTGCTGCGGCACCGCGACGTCGCCGAGCTCGACCCCGCCGAACGCGCCCAGCTGCACCGGCTGCTCGTCGCGTTCGCCCTGCGCGGGCAGACCCGCCGCTCGGCGCGGCGGCGGCCCGCCAGGCGCGGAGACGTCGACCCGCGCCGCACGGTGCGTGAGCTGCTGCGGCGCGGTGGCGAGCCGGCCCGGCTGCGGCGGCACGCGCGCGTGCCCCGGCCCCGCCGGGTGGTCCTGCTCGTCGACGTGAGCGGCTCGATGGCGCCGTACGCCGACGCGCTGCTGCGGTTCGCGCACGCGGCGGTGCGCGGCGGCCGCACCGAGGTGTTCACCATCGGCACCCGGCTGACCCGGGTCACCCGCGAACTCGCCCACCGCGACCCGGACCTGGCCATGACGGCCCTCGCGGCGGCCGTGCCCGACTGGCGCGGCGGCACCCGCCTCGGCGAGCTGCTGCGCGAGTTCCTGAACCGCTGGGGACAGCGCGGCATGGCGCGGGGCGCGGTCGTCGTCCTGCTCTCGGACGGCTGGGAGCGCGGCGACCCGGAGCTGCTCGGCGCGCAGATGCGCAGACTGCACGCCCTGGCCCACCAGGTGGTCTGGGCCAACCCGCGCAAGGCGCGCCCCGGTTACGCGCCGCTGGCCGCCGGGATGGCGGCCGCCCTGCCCAGCGTGGACGCCTTCGTCGAGGGCCACAGCCTGGCGGCGCTCGAACGGCTGGCGGCGGTGGTACGCGGGGCGGCGGCCGGAGCGGCTCTGGAGAAGGGAGCGCAGCGTGCGTGAGATTCTGCCGGCGCTGGAGCGCTGGTACGCGGCCGGGATCCCGTTCGGGCTGGCCACCGTCGTCGCGGTGAGCCGCAGCGCGCCACGCGGGCCCGGCGCCGCCATGGCGGTGGGCCCCGACGACGAGGTCGTGGGCAGCGTGTCCGGCGGCTGTGTGGAAGGCGCGGTGTTCGAACTCGCGCAGGAGGTCGCGGCGAGCGGCGAGGCACGCCTCGAGACCTTCGGCTACAGCGACGAGGACGCGTTCGCGGTCGGGCTCACCTGCGGCGGCGAGATCACCCTGCTGGTACGACCGGTCACTACGGCCACGGACCCGGCGTTCGACGCGGTCGCAGGGTCGGTCGCCGCGGGCGAGCCGGTGACCGTGGCCACGGTGGTCGACGGGCCGGCGCCGCGCGGCGCGAACCTCGCGGTCTGGCCGGACCGCGAGGCGGGCAGCCTCGGCTCGGCCGGGCTCGACGTCGCGGTCAGCGCCGACGCACGCGGCGAACTCGCTCTGGGCGCCTCCGTCCTGCGGCACTACGGACCGCACGGGGAGCGCCGCGAGGACGCCGTCACCGTGTTCCTGCAGTCCTTCGCGCCGCCGCCGCGGATGCTGGTGTTCGGCGCCATCGACTACGCGGCCTCGGTGGCCCGCATCGGCGACTTCCTGGGCTACCGGGTCACGGTGTGCGACGCCCGCCCGGTCTTCGCCACCCCGAAGCGCTTCCCGGCCGGTGTGGAGGTCGTCGTCGACTGGCCGCACCGCTACCTCCAGGGAACCGGCACCGACGACCGCACGGTCATCTGCGTCCTCACCCACGACCCGAAGTTCGACGTGCCGCTGCTGGAGGAGGCGCTGCGCCGACCGGCCGCCTACATCGGGGCGATGGGCAGCCGCCGTACCCACGACGAGCGGCGCGCCCGGCTCGCCGAGGCCGGTCTCACCGGGGCCGAGCTGGCCCGGTTGCGCTCGCCGCTCGGCCTGGACCTCGGGGCCCGTACGCCGGAGGAGGTCGCGGTGTCCGTCGCCGGGGAGATCGTCGCCCTGCGCTGGGGCGGCAGCGGGGCGCCCCTGACCGGCACCGCCGGGGCCATCCACCCGACCGCCGCCCCCTGAGACGCGAGGAGCACGTCATGGAGCTGCACAACGAGTTCACCGTCCCCGTCCCGGTCGACGACGCCTGGCACGCGCTCCTCGACATCGAGCACGTCGCGCCGTGCCTGCCCGGCGCGGCGGTGGAGAGCTACGACGGCAAGACCGTGACCGGCTCGGTGAAGGTGAAGGTGGGACCCGTCACGGTGACCTACCGGGGCACCGCCGTCTTCGAGGAGCAGGACCAGGAGGCGCACCGGATGGTGCTCGTGGCGAGCGGCCGGGAGACCCGGGGGCAGGGCACGGCCCGGGCGACGGTCACCGCGACCCTGAGCGAGCACGACGGCGGCACGGCGGTGTCGGTGGACACCGACCTGACGGTCACCGGGCGCCCGGCGCAGTTCGGGCGCGGGGTACTGGCGGAGGTGGGCGACCGGCTGGTGGGCCGGTTCGCGGCCTGCCTGGAGGGACGACTGGCCGACCGTCCCGCCGAGCCTACGGCGGTGCCGGTCCAGGAGGAGTCGGCGGCACCCTCGGAGCGTGGGGAGCCGGCGGCACAGCCGCCCCGGGAGGAGCCGGAACCGCTCGATCTGCTGCGGGTGGCCGGGCTGCCGGTGGCCAAGCGGGTCGCGGCGGCGGTGGCGGGCGCCGCCGTCCTCGTCCTGGCGGCCGTGGGGCTGCGACGCCGCGGGCGGACGCGGTCCGGCCGGAGGCGCGGGCGGCGGTAGCCGGGAACGTCCGTGCGGGTCCGGGGAGCATGCGACCCGTCCGTGGCAGGGCCGCTCCGCCGACGGAACCGGCCGGCCGTGGGCGGGGACGCGTAACCGTTCGGATGCCTTGTGGTGGCGGTCGCCGGTGGCGGCCCGCACGCTGGGCGCAGTGGATCGAGTGGACGAGTCGCCGCGCGCCGCGCGGTGGCAGGGCTGCCTGGAGGACCGTGTGACTGCTTCGCCGTCCACCACCGACGCACCGCCGAACCGGTACGACGACCTGCGGGCACTGGTGATCAACTGCACCCTCAAACGCTCGCCGGAGACGAGCAACACCCAGGGACTGATCGACCGGAGCAGCGCCGTCATGGAGGCGCAGGGGGTGCGCGTCGACGTCCTACGGGCGGTGGACCACGACATCGCCACCGGTGTGTGGCCCGACATGACCGAGCACGGCTGGCAGACGGACGCCTGGCCGGACCTCTACCGGCAGGTCCTGGCGGCCGACATCCTCGTCCTGGCCGGCCCGATCTGGCTGGGCGACAACAGCTCCGTCATGAAACAGGTGATCGAGCGCCTCTACTCCTGCTCCAGCCTGCTCAACGACGCCGGGCAGTACGCCTACTACGGCCGCGTCGGAGGCTGCCTGATCACCGGCAACGAGGACGGCGTCAAGCATTGCGCGATGAACGTCCTCTACAGCCTCCAGCACCTGGGCTACACCATCCCGCCCCAGGCGGACGCCGGATGGATCGGCGAGGCGGGTCCCGGCCCCTCGTACCTGGACCCCGGATCGGGCGGCCCGGAGAACGACTTCACCAACCGCAACACCACCTTCATGACCTGGAACCTGCTGCACCTGGCGCGGGCACTGAAGGACCTGGGCGGCATCCCCGCCTACGGCAACCAGCGGACCGCCTGGGACGCCGGATGCCGCCGAGACTTCGAGAACCCCGAGCACCGGTAGCGAGATGCCGAGGCACCCGTTCGCCGTGCGGCCGCCGGGGGTGGCGGTGGCCCTCACGCTCCGGCTTCGTCCCGTCCGGCGCGGCGGCCGCGACGGCGGGCACCGGTCCGCCGCGGGAGACGACGCCGCACTGTGACGACCGACGAGGAGGAGCTGTACGGCGCCGACGAGGATCCCTACGCACTCGCCCTGCGGCCCGGCCGTGGCCCGGTCTACCTGCGGCTGCTCGACGGTCGCCGGATCCTGATGCCGGTACATCGCTGGCACGAGCAGCCCACGGCGGCCGACGAGACCGTGCTGGAACGCTGCGTCGGTCCCGTACTCGACGTCGGCTGCGGGCCGGGGCGGCTGTGCCGGGAGCTGCTCGGTCGGGGGGTCTTCGCCCTGGGAGTCGACATCGCGCCTCGTGCGGTCGCGCTGACCCGTGCCCTGGGCGGGCTGGCGCTGCATCGGTCGGTCTTCGACCGGCTGCCGGCCGAAAGAAGGTGGAAGACGGTACTGCTCATCGACGGCAACATCGGCATCGGAGGGCGCCCTCGCGACCTGCTGCACCGCTGTTGCAGCCTCATCGCACCGGAGGGGCGCCTCGTCGTCGAGGTCGATCCCCACGATGTCGAGGACCTCTGCACCGCCCGCCTGGAGAATCACCAGGGCCAGAGCGGACCGCCTTTCCCGTGGGCACGCCTTGGACGCCGAGCGCTCCGCATGGTCGCCGAGGACCTGGCCCTCGACATCACCGACCAGTGGACGAGCAGGCACCGATGCTTCGCCACGCTGGTCCAGCGCAGGCCGGGCGGTGACTCCGCTGACGTGGATCCACCCTGACCGCGTCGAGCGATGACGGCGCGTCGCGGAGCGTCCGGCCGGCACGGGGCCGATGTCACGGCTGTCCCTGGAGCGCCCAGGCCTCCGGCACGCCGAGGTCCTCGTACAGCCGCCGGCGCTGGCCCTGGCTGAGGGTGGTGGTGGCAGCGGCGAGGAGGCTTCCCGCTTCCTGGGCCGGCGCCGTCTCGACTACACCGCGCACGATCACTGCCCGCACCGCGGGCGGCAGCGCGGGCAGCATCCGGCGAAGATCGGTAAGAGCTTCCTCGGGGCTGCGGGAGGCGCGGAAGGCGGCGAGGACGGCGCCCAGCTCGGCGTCGCCGGCGTACTGCCACAGGGCCGGCATCGCGACCGTCTCCTCGAGGTGAAGGTGTGCGAGGTAGGCGCTGACGACTTCGTTCAAGGCGAGGTAGAGCGCGTGCTGGGCCTGTCGTCCCGCACGCCCCGCCGGCGACACCGGACGCGTCCCGGGGTGCCTCTAACGCCTGCCTGCTTCTCCTTCGTGGCGGTCGAGTTCGGACGCCGCCTTCACCACGCTCGACGAGCGGGCACGCGCGCTGCCTGGCACCCCCGCCGAGGCCCTGCCAGGCAGGAGGACGGCCCGGTCGGGGCCTATGGCGTGGAAGAAGGATCTCAGCGCGAATTCCTTGCTCTGGACCGAAAGGTGGTCAGCTACAAAAGGCCGCGGGCCGGGCCGTGTTCGGCGGCAGGTCAGGCATGCGCGTGGCGTGAGCGGGCGGCACGCGATGGTGCCGCGTGGTGCGCAGGCTCGGCCGGCCCCGCGGCCCGAAGACGCTGGAGCAACAGGGAGGCCGTGAACAGCAGGCCGGCGAAGATGGCCAGCAGGAGTGCGGATACCCACATCTGCCGGCCCCCGGGGGTCTGCCAGCCGGTCCAGGCGGTCGATGCCGCCCACACCAGGGCGCCGGCCGCGTAGAAGGTGCGGATGCGGCGCAGCTGCCGCACGGCCCGCAGGGACTTGATGCGATCAGTCTTGGATGCCATGCCGGCCCGTGTACCCCGGGGTGCGCGGTTCAGCGGACCGCGTTGCCGCTGTTTCCTTCACCCTTGCTCTCGCCGCCGGGCGCGCCCCTCGAAGTCGCGCCGTACCGCGCCTCCTTGGTCCTCGATCAGCCCCGCCCGGTCGGGGAAGTCGAGAACCGCGCCGCAGTGGTCGCAGATCTGGCCGTCTTCGGCGGGCGTGCCGCAGGCCTTGCAGAACCGGTTGCCGTGGTCGTTCTCAGTCTTGTGCGTCATGGTTCTCCTGTGCCCCGTTCTGCCCGCGTCGTGCAAACCGGTTGACTGCCGGCAGCCGGCACACCAGGACCAGGACGGCCGCCATCAGCGATCGCGCGCGCCCTCTGGGGCGGGTCCTCTCCGCGGTCGGGGCTACGGCGCTCACCGGGCTGCTCGCCGTCAGGAGATCGAGCACCGGCGTGCCCCTGCCGTGCGGGCTCGGCGCGCCCTGGCGCCGCGCGGGCCGGCGTCAAGCGCGGCGTGGGCCTGGCCGGGCACAGCTGACGCAGGTGGTCGCCGCCGGACGGATCTGAAGGCGTTCGGGCGGGATCGTCCCGCCGCAGCGTTCGCACTGCCCGTACTGCCCCTGTTCAAGCCGTTCCAGTGCCTGGTCCAGTTCTTCCAGGTGCTCGCGCGCCTGTGCCATCAGGGCGGCGACATGCGCCCGCTCGAAGGCGGTGGTGCCCCCTTCGGGGTCGTGCTCGTCGTCCACGGCGACCAGGGCGTTCGCCGCGACGATCCCGTCGAAGTCACGGCTCAGCGCGGCCGCCCGAGCGAGGGTGTCGGCGCGGTCCGCCGCGAGGCGCGCGCGGACCGTCGAGGAGGTCGCCGGGCGTGGCTCGCCCTGGTCGTACCGAGGTGCGTCTTTCATGCCATGACAACACTGATTCACGGTCCCGAATTCCCCCTCGCCATTCCGCGCCCGCCGTCGCGAGGGACGAAGGTGCGGCCGGCGTCCATCACCTCCGGTGGCACCGTGTCCGTGCGCTGCAAAGGCACCACCGACCTGTCCGGGAGCAGGCCGGCGGTATGCCCGGAGCGCTTGGGGTGGGGCCCCGCCGACGCGGCCCTCAGGCGGCGCGGCACCTCGCGCCGGTCCTGCGAGGTGCCGACCGGCGGACCTGCCGGGTGCCGGCGAGTGGCCGCGAGCCGTCAGAAGTCGTACGGCTTCTTGGCGTTCCAGTTCAACACATCGGCCTCGTTCCAGCGGAACTCCGGCTTCTGGCCCTTGACGTCCACCGAGTAGAAGGGGCCGCTGCGACCGTCCGCGCCGCGCAGCGCGATGGCGAACGAGCGCGCCGTCTGGTTCTTGGAGCCGTAGTCGAAGAGGTTC
The DNA here is from genome assembly GCF_036815105.1 of Streptomyces sp. IBSBF 3136. Classification (NCBI taxonomy): domain Bacteria; kingdom Bacillati; phylum Actinomycetota; class Actinomycetes; order Kitasatosporales; family Streptomycetaceae; genus Streptomyces; species Streptomyces sp. IBSBF 3136. The sequence continues at coordinate 34,482 of NZ_JAJSZC010000028.1, read as the reverse complement.
ACCGCGCTGTAGACCTTGTCTCCGGGCCGAAGCGTGATGTGCTTGTCGCCGCCCGGTGCGTCCTTCTTCGAGTGCGGCAGTGCGGGGCCATCGACGTCGTCGCCCAGTTTCACGGCCGGGTACGAGGTGACCCAGCACGGCTTGCTGCCCTCGTTCGACGCCGTCACCAGCAGGTGGTCGCCCTCCTGACCGGCGAACCGGTGCACCGCCGTGACCAGCATCTCGTCCCCGCGGCACCGCACGGCGCCGGCCGTCGTGCCCTTGCCCTTGCTCGTGCTCTCGACCTTGTCCGTCCCGGTCGAGGCGGTCGCCGAGCGCACCTCCGTCTTGGTGTCACCCGCGGTGTCGGCCTGCTCCGCGCTGCCCTTGCCGTTCCCGTCGGACGCGGACCGGCCCTGCGCGCTGCCGGCGGCGTGGCCTGCGCCCGCCGCCTTCGAGCCGTCGCCGCCGCCGCAGGCGGTCAGGCCCACGGCCAGCGCGGCGGTGACGGCGGCTAAGGCCGCGGAACGGGCGGTACGGCCGGCACGATGCGTGGTCATGAGACTCCCCCATGGTCTGTGACGCGGCACCTCCCCCGCTCCCGCAGGGCGGCCGGCCGCGTCGACTGTTTCGCTGCACCCCATGAGATGACGCCCGGGTGGGCCTTGTTCCCTCGCATCTGTCCGCATTTGGTAACAAGGCAACCGGCCCAGACGCATCGGTGTTCGAGTCGAGCCCGAGTCGAGCCCGCCGGCGGTGCGGCCTGCCGGCACACGGCGCCGGGGTCGGCCGCCATGAGCGACGGCACGCTCGTCCTCGGAGGCACCGGCGGGAGGCGCCGGCGACCTGCTCCCGGACGGACGCGTCATCGCGCCCCTCGGCCCAGCCCCGCTCCGCTCCTCGGCCCACCGCCGCGCCGCCCCTCGGCCCACCGCCCGGACCGACCGCCGACCATCCTCGCCGAGTCGATCGGGGCACCGTACAGGGCCCGGGAACGGTGTGTCTGGGTACGGCCTGGCGGGGCACGCAGGAAGGGATCACTGGTGCGGATGACGAGGTGGAGAGGCGGCGTGCGTGGCCGAGCAGGAGCAGGTGCCGCAGGCACAGGGGGTCCGGGACGCGGGGCGCGAGGGCGACCTGCTGCGCGGGCTCGCGGTGGACGACCGGCAACCGGAGCGGCCGGTGCTTCTGGACGGCGACGGTCGACCGATCGAGACCTGGCGGGAGAACCACCCGTACGACCAACGGATCGGCCGGCGGGAGTACGAGCGGACCAAGCGCATCCTGCAGATCGAGCTGCTCAAGCTGCAGCGCTGGGTGAAGGAGACGGGGCAGCGGATCGTCGTGGTCTGCGAGGGGCGGGACGCGGCCGGCAAGGGCGGCACCATCAAGCGGTTCACCGAACGGCTGAACCCTCGCGGCGCCCGCGTGGTGGCACTGGACAAGCCGACCGAGCGGGAGGCGGGGCAGTGGTACTTCCAGCGGTACGTCGCCCATCTCCCGGCTCGCGGCGAGATCGTCTTCTTCGACCGGTCCTGGTACAACCGGGCGGGCGTCGAGAGGGTCATGGGGTTCTGCTCGGAGGAGGAGTACGAGCAGTTCCTGCTCCAGGCGCCGCTGTTCGAGCAGCTGCTCACCGACGACGGCGCCCTGCTGGTGAAGTTCTGGTTCTCGGTGTCCCGTGCCGAGCAGCGCACCCGGTTCGCGATCCGGCAGGTCGATCCGGTACGCCGCTGGAAGCTGTCGCCCACCGATCTGACCTCACTCGACCGCTGGGACGACTACACCGCGGCCAAGGTCGACATGTTCCGGGCGACCGACACCGCGCACGCGCCCTGGACGGTCGTGAAGAACAACGACAAGCGGCGCGGCCGGCTGGAGGCCATGCGCAGCCTGCTGTACCGGTTCGACTATCCGGCCAAGGACCTGACGGCGATCGGTACGCCCGATCCGCTGATCGTCGGCGCGGCGGACACCCTGCTGGAGCCGGGCGAGGAACCGACGGCCCTCTCACCGACACCGCTGGCCGGACCGGGCGGCGGCCCCGGGAACCACCCGGACCCACGCTGACGGCCGGCCGCGCTCGTCCCCGGCAACGACGCGCGGGACCGGCCCCTGATCACCGGGGTCGGTGCGGGGCAGTTCGGCCTTCGCCTCACCACGTGTGCGCCGCCGTTCCGGGCAGGAACGTCAGGAGCCCTCGGCCACGCCGATGCCGATGCCCCGATGAGGTAGGCCGCGCCCAGCAGCTTGAGGACTTGATCGACCACCAGGGAGCGGACGGCGACCAGCGGCCGCCCGACGACGGCGGCGACCATGTGCACGCACAAGCCCCGTCCGGGCACCCAGCGCCGCGGCCCGCCCGCGATGTACGCCGCGGCCCTCGAATCAGCCCATGTGCCAGGTGAAGCTGCCGCCGTTGTTGGCGGCGACGACGAACATCACGATCATGAGGATGATGTCGACCACTCCGAGGCCGATGTCCCACTTCGCCATCACGGAGCCGGTCTGACGCAGCGCCATGACACCGAAGATGACGGCCAGCGGCCCCAGGATGATGGGCAGGATGAAGAGGCCGACGATGCCGCAGACGAGTCCCGCGATCGCCAGTCCGCTCGTCCGGCTCGTCTTGCTCGTGGTGTAGGACGTCATCGGTGTCTCCCCAACTGTCGCGATCGGCTTCTTTCTCTCTTTCGGTTCCCTTCTCGTTGCCCGTCACGGCCGGGTCATGCCTGCCGAAAGAACGCGCAAGTCCTCGTGCTTACCCATGAGTTGGTCACCTCGTGCCATCCGGCGACTCGTCCGAGACCCCTCTCAGGAACGGTTTCAACGTACCGAGTGCACCGCGCCAGCCCGTTCTCGCCTGGCCGTCCCCAAGAGCCCCAGCGGTGACTTCGCCAAGGACGTCGACACGACGAGCTGCGACAACGGCCGACCGTTCCTGTAGGGCTCGTCGTCCCGTCGGTCGCCGTACGTCACCGCGAGCCCGCGGCCACCAGCGTCGCGGTGATGGGTTCGAGCTCGGCGACCAGTTCGTCCAGCTCGGCGGGAGACAGGGCGTCGTACGGCGGTGCGGCGAGCTCGTCGGTCAGGGCTTCGATGCGTTGCTTGGTCTCTCGGCCGGCGTCGGTGAACCGGCCGTCGGTGTCGACGAGCCCGCGCTCGCGCAGGCCGTCCATGACCGCGGCCAGCCGCTCCTTCGGCAGGTGGTGGATGCGCCCGAACGACTCCGGTGGGTGGATGCCCTTCTCCAGCGCCTCGAGCACGTGGGCCTCCGTGCCGCCGACGCGCGCGCCGACCAGAGCGGCGACGTGACCGTCACAGCGGTGCTCGCGCAGCATGGTCGCGGAATGCCACAGTCGGGCGACCGGGTCGCCGGGCACCGGAAGGGTGCGCATTCCGGCGTACATGACCCGGCCTTCCGTGGGCGCCCTGGTCGCGGCTTCGGTGGTCAGGTCCGCCGCGCGCAACAGGCCCGGGGAGTCGGCCAGTTCGGCGCCGAGGATCCGCCGCAGGGAGGCCGCGCTGCCACGTTCCCGCGCGGCGACGGACTCCTCGGGCGGGATCGTCTCCCACGCGCTCGGGATGTGCCGCGCGGCCTCCCCCTCGGCGAAGCTGTAGAAGGCCGCGTGCACGACCTGCGCCGGCACCCGCCCCAGCGGCGCGGCGCGGCTGGCGAAGTAGCCGTCCCAGTAGGTGCGGTGGCCGAGCGCGGCCAGCTCCGCGTTGCACTCGTCGGCGAAGTAGGTGACGAGGCAGATCGGCTCCAGCAGCTCGAACATGCGGCGGGCGGTGTGAGTCATGGCCTCCATCATGCCTGCGGTCGCACCCCGTGGAGGCAGGCCGCCGCCCCGCGAGCGGCACACGGTGGCGACTGCGGACGCCGTGAACGCGAAGCCGCGATCACGGGCTTGGACCGGCGCGCCTGGACCGGTGCGCCCGGCGTGCCGACCGGCCGCGCCGCTGTCGCGGCGGGACGTCTCCGCTGAGGACACTGAGGACACTGAGGACACGTCCACTCGGCCCCCGCACGGGCGCCTCGTGAAGCGGCCGGGTGGTGAGAGAGTGGTCGCATGTGCGGTCGATACGTCTCCACCCGGCGCCCGCAGGACTTGGCGCAGCTGTTCCGCGTCGCCGAGTGGCCCTCCGCCGAGGCGCTCGCGCCGAGCTGGAACGTCGCCCCGACCGACGACGTCTGGGCCGTCCTGGAGCGCACCCCGCGCGACGGCGGCGGTGCCGCGACACCCTTGAGGGAGCTGCGGCCGCTGCGCTGGGGTCTGGTGCCGTCCTGGGCGAAGGAGCCGAAGATCGGCGCACGGATGATCAACGCCCGGGTGGAGACCGTGCACGAGAAGCCTGCCTTCCGCCGTGCGTTCGCCAGACGCCGCTGCCTGCTCCCGGCGGACGGCTTCTACGAGTGGCAGCCGCTCAAGGACCCGGTCACCGGTAAGCCGCGCAAACAGCCGTACTTCATCCACCCCGAGGACGGCCAGGTGATGGCTCTCGCGGGTCTGTACGAGTACTGGCGCGACCCTGCCGTCACCCAGGACGACGACCCGGCCGCCTGGCTGCTGACCTGCACCATCATCACCACCGAGGCCACCGACGCGGCGGGCCGGGTGCATCCGCGCATGCCCCTGGCGCTCACCGAGGACCACTACGAGGCCTGGCTGGACCCCACGCACCAGGACCCCGACGAACTGCGCTCTCTGCTCGCGCAGCCCGCCGACGGGCATCTGGACACGCGCCCCGTCTCCACGGCCGTCAACAACGTCCGCAACAACGGACCTCAACTCCTCGACGAGGTCAGCCTGTAGCGGCAACCGGACCGCGCCGACGCGAGCGAGCGGCTTCGCCGCGTGACGGCGCTACAGGGCCCCGGCACTCTCCGCTTCGGCAGTGATACTCCTCGCCGCCACGATCGCCTCCTACCAGTGACGACCGCTCTCGCGTACGGCGCGGTGGGGGTGTGGTTCGGCGGCTCTCCCGACGCTCGCACGGGAGCGCCCCGCGGCGCTTCGCTGCGGGGCGCCTTGTGGGGTTCAGTCGACCTTCTGCCCGTCGTACATACCGCCCTTGCAGGTGTTGTCCGTCAGATCGGCCGTTCCGCCGCCCTGCCTGCACTGGGAAGGGGTGACGAAGGTCGGGGCACCCTGTGCGGTGGCGGCGGTGGCGGTGGCGGCGCCTGTGAGGCCGAGTCCGGCGAGGGCTGCCGTGGCGATGACGGCGGCGAGGGTTCGTCGAATACGCATGTGGTTCCCTTTCACGGTTTGCCTCGGTTGGGCCACTAACCAGTTTGATCTTCACCCATGTGGGTGGCACGTCATGTACCGCCATTCGGGTGAACGTGCTGTCGGGTGCCGGGCCGGTGACGCGACCCCTCGGACAGGCGTCGACCCACGCGCCCGGTGGCTTCCAGCACGCTGCCGCCGAGATGCCCGGTCGACGGGAAAGGTCCGTCGTGCCGCATCCGTCGGTCACGGCCGCCGGTGCCGCCGCGCGGGTGTGGCCCAGCAGATCCCCGAGGGAGCGGTCGTTGTCCTCGCCGATGTCCCACAGCGGGGTGCCGACGGTGACGGCGGGCACCGCCGGGAAGGGTGCCGGATCGGGTTCCAGGGGGACTGCAGTGGCGGGGGGGCGGGCGTTCGGTCACTTCGTCGAGGTCACGGGGCGGATGCTCCTCGGTCGCCCGGTGTTGTGCGGGCGCGTCGGCGTGCGAGGCGCGGCAGCCGCTCATGCCGTAGAGGCCCACCTGGCGGGCGCGGGCGGCCGCGATGACCTGGCCTTCGTCGGTACCGGCGGGCAGGTGGGCCACCACGTGGAAGCCTGCCGCGAGGCCGGTGACCGGCACCTCGGGGGCGTGTTCGGAGAGTGCGGCGAGCAGGGCGGCGCGGCGGGCGGCGGGTCGTTCCAGCCGTGAAACAGACCCCTCGGCCGGTCTGGCCCGGACTTGGTTCAGCGGACGTGCCCCCACCCGAGTGCCGACGCCCGACCGCGGCGGCCACAATGGGCGGATGACAGGTGCTACGGCCTCGAAGGAACCGGGATGCTGACCGGGATCGTGTTCGACGCGCTGGACGTCCCGCGGATGAACCGCTTCTGGCGGGAGGCGACGCGCGGCCGGACGGACGGCCTGCACCTGCGGTTCGTACCGACCGCGCAGCCCAAGACGGCACACAAGAACCGCGTCCACCTCGACCTGGCCGGGGGGCCGGACTGGGAGGACGAGGTGGCACGTCTGCTCGCGCTCGGTGCGACACGGGCCGACATCGGCCAGGGTGACGTCCCGTGGGACGTGCTGGCCGATCCCGAGGGCAACGAGTTCTGCGTGCTGCGTCCCGGTCACCCGGGCGTGCTCGCCGAGTCCGGCCTCGTCGCTATCTGCCTCGACGTCGCGGAGCCGGACCGCTCCGCGCAGTCGGCCTTCTGGCAGGCCCGGGCCGACTGGCACGCGATCGAGTCCCACGACTGGGGCGTCCGGTTGCGCCGGACGCCCACCGGCACGGTCTCCCTGGTGATGGGGCCGCCCGCCGCGCCGAAGGAGGCGCGGAACAGGCTGCGGCTGGAGGTCACCCGGCACTCCGGGGAAGCCGGTGAGTTCCTCGACGCCGGCGGCAACGAGTTCCATGTCACGGGGTGACCCCCCGCGCGGCGAGTGGTCGCGGCGCCGGCCGTGACCGGATCGGTCCGTATCCGGACGTGATGAGGCCTGCCGCCGGCCGCGGCCCACCGGGCAGGCTGGGGGCATGACCCGAGCACTGATCGTCATCGACGTCCAGGAATCCTTCCGCGCCCGCCCGCTGTGGGAGACCATCTCCAACCCGAAGATCGCCGACCAGGTCGACCGCCTGGTCCGGCTCGCCCGCCAGGCCGGGGACCTGGTGGTGTGGGTGCTTCACTGCGAGCCCGGCAGCGGCGATGTCTTCGACCCCGCCCTCGGCCACGTCCGGCTGATGGAGGAGCTGCGGCGCCGTGACACGGAACCGCTGATCCACAAGACCTCGCACAACGCCTTCACCACCACCAACCTGCAGCAACTCCTCACCGAGCACGGCATCCACGAACTCACGGTGTGCGGCATCCGCACCGAGCAGTGCGTCGAGACCACCACTCGCGTGGCGAGCGACCTCGGCTACCGGGTCACCTTCGTCGTCGACGCCACCGCGACCAACCCCATCCCGCACCGTGACGCTCCCGCGGACCAGAGCGTGGCCGCGCTGTTGGCGGACCCCCGCACGCTGGGCGCCGAGGAGATCATCAGGCGCACCGAGTACGCCCTCGCCGGACGCTTCGCCACGATCACCACCGTCGGGCAGCTGGAGACCGCGGCCGGGGTTCAGGCATGATGACCGGATCGTGAACCACATCGCCTTTCTCCTGGTGCCCGGACTGCACCTGCTCGACCTGGCGGGCCCCGCGCAGGTCTTCTCCACGGCCTCCGACTTCGGGCACCCCTACACGCTCAGCTACATCGCCGAGCAGCCGGTGGTCCCCACCGCCCAGGGCCTGCCGTTGGTGGCCCGGCTCGACTGGCCCGAGCTCGGCCCCGAGGACCTGATCGTGGTGCCCGGCTGGCGGACGCCGACCCTCGTCGACAGCCCGGACATCGGCGCGGCGGCCCTACAGTGCCTCAGGGACCACCACGCCAGGGGCGGGACCGTCGCCAGCGTCTGCGCCGGAGCCGAGGCGCTCGGCCGGGCCGGCCTGCTCGACGGCCACCGCTGCACCACGCACCACGACGTACAGGACGAACTCGCACGCCGCTACCCCCGGGCGACGGTCATCCGCGACGTGCTGTACACCGCCGACGACCGGGTGGTCACCTCAGCCGGCATCGCGAGCGGCATCGACCTGGCTCTGCACCTGATCGCGACCCGGCACGGCCCCGCCGTCGCCGCCCAAGTGGCCCGGGACATGGTCGTCTACGCGCGGCGCAACGGCCACGAGCCGCAAGCCAGCGCGATGCTCCGGTACCGCTCCCACCTCGACGACACCGTGCACCACACCCAGAACCTGATCGACTCCCGCTTCGACCAGCCGTTGCCCCTGTCCGCCCTGGCCGCGACCGTGGGCGTGAGCGAACGCACCCTCACCCGCCTCTTCACCCGCGCCACCGGCGGCCTCACCCCCCTGCGCTACCAGCAGACCTTGCGCCTCGAACGCGCCGAGCACCTCATCAGTCACGGCACCACGGTCGATGCCGCCGCCCGCGCGGTCGGCTTCGAGGACGCCCGCATGCTGCGCCGCCTACGGGCTCGCGAGCAGTGACGGCGCGCGCTGAGCGCTACGCGGACCGCGCCGGTCGTGACGACCGTAGGCGTCCATCGCGTAGGGGCAGTGGTCCTGGCCGGCGTCGGTGTTGCGGCGGCCGCTCACCGCGACAGCCGCATGTGGCTACCGCATCGGCACCATCCCGGACGACGAGATCCCGGAGGTGAGCGTGTCCGCGAAGCCCGCGACCGGCCAGGCGATCGCCGACACGTTCCTGCTGGGTTCCGAACCCGATGCCGCAGCCCGTGTGTCCACGACGTCACTCGGGTGGGTCGGTGTGTGTCTCTAGTTGCTGCCAACAGCGGTGGACGTGCTGTTCGGCCTCGCGTACGGCGCGGACAGCGGCCTCGTCGAACGGCACGGCAGCCAGTCGGTGCGTCGCGCCGCCGGGTCTCATGACACGGTGCGGACGACGGAGCATGGGCGCGCCGATGCTTCGGGTGCGGTGCAGGACCGCGGCCCTGGCGATGAGGATCGCGGCGATGACCGCTGCGGCTGTCAATGTCGTCGCCGCGTGCTGATCTGACATCTGTGCGGACCTTCGCGAGCTAGGAGTGGAGAGCCGGCGGAGGGCCGACCGGCGAGCGGAGGTACCCCGACCGCAGGTGAGCGGTCGGCGCGGTCGGTGTCGTTTCGGGCGGCGGCCGCCGTACCGCTGCGCGGGAGCTTCGTCGCGCACCCGGGCGCGGCTGTGGCTGATCAGCCGGGACGCGTACGTCCGGGAGACGTCGAGCTTGTCGGCGACGCCGCTCTGGGGCATGTCCTCCAAGAGGCGCATGCAGAGGCTCGCGCGCGTTCCGGGACGGCTCGTCGATATGTCGGTCGGCATGCGGAATCGCTCCCGAGACGTTCTCGGGGTTCGCTCCCGTAGACGGCGCTTGCGGGACCGGCCCCAGGCAGTGATGTCAGGGTTCGCCGCACGGGTAATGCCGTGGCCGCCGTAGGGACCGGCAGTCGGGACTTCCCGCTGGGCGCGCGCCTCCGGTCCGAAGCACGAAATGCCTTTTGCCCTCGGGTTTCACCTGTAAACCAGACACCCGGGTGCCCACCACAGGACCGGCTCCGGACCGGCTTCTTCGCCGGCTCCGCGCCTACACGCACTGCACGCTTCGCGTCACGAACCGGAGCTGCCCGCGCGGCAATCTGTCGTTCGCCCGGTCGAGGAGTGCAGCCGGGGGTGCGGATGATGCGTGGACGGCGAAACCTGAGCGACGGGAACCGGCCTGGCCTGATATGCAGAAGCCTCGGTGCGCGCGGGGCGAATCCGGGGAGGGGCGCATGACGGGCGAGAGCACGCGGGGTTCGGGGATCGTCGACGGACGGCCGTGGTACGTGGCGAACGAGCTGCTGGCGTTCCTGATCGAAATCGTCGCGCTCGGGTTGCTGGGCTGGTGGGGTTTCACCACGAGCGGTGATGCGGGGGTCAGCGTGGTCCTCGGTCTCGGCACACCGGCCGTCGCAGCGGCACTCTGGGGGCTGTTCGCAGCACCCCGGGCGCCCTTGCGGCCGTCGCTGCCCGGCGTCCTGCTCGTGAAAGTGCTGGTGCTGGGCGGTGGCGCGCTGGCGCTGTACGGGGTCGGGCATCCGGTCGGGGCAGTGGTCGTGGCGGTCGTGACAACCGTGAACATCACCGTGGCGGAAGTCTTCCGCCGGCCCGTTCCTGGAGGTGCTGCGACTGTGCCCGGAAACGCGGCCCAACGGCCCGAGTGACTTCACGGTGACTTGGCCAGGGACCCGGTATGGTCTGGCATGACCTACGTGATCACCGCCGCCCAGCCGGACGACGCCGCGTCGATAGGGCCCTTGCACCTGCGGAACTGGCTGCAGAACTACACCGACCTGGACGCGGGGATCGACGAGTCCTGGATCCGTGAGCACCGTGGATCGTCCGCCACCGCCGAAGGCATCAGCCAGTGGCGGGAGTTCATCGAGGTGGCGAACCAGAACCCTGCCCCGCACTTCTGCCGTGTCGTCCGGTCCGAGACGGAGATCGTCGGCTATCTGTGCGGCCACTGGGAGAAATCGGAATCGATCACCCTCGGCCCGATGTATCTACTGGACCACGCCCAGGGTCACGGACTCGGTGGCCGCATGATGACCGAGTTCCTCGCCTGGGCGGGCCCCGCCTGCATCCGCCTGGGGGTCGCCGACTTCAACGAACGCGCGATCCGCTTCTACCGGCGCCACGGCTTCGAGATCACCGGTGAGCCTTACCTCTGGCGAGGGAAGCTGCCCAGTGTGCTCATGACCCGCGAGGCGATCTCGGCAGTCGGCTGCGGCTGAGCCGAGCACAGACATCAGGCCGTGGCCGGGCCGTGGCCGGTACGCGGCGCCGGGCACCGTCAGGCGTGCCCTTGCGAGCACTTGGGTGCGGAAACAGAATTGCCCGCCGGGATGCCTGCGGAGGCAGCGGTGGATGGAGGGGCTGCCGCGAAGGCGCGAGAGCGGCGCGGGCCCGGCGGGTGCAACCGGTTCAGCTCGCCCTGGTGTTGGCGACCACCGTATGGGCGCGCTCGTGTTCCGCGCGGGCCGTCTCCAGCAGGCGTCGCCAGGAGGTGACAGTCGGGCGACGCCGCAGCAGGGCCCGGCGCTCCCGCTCGGTCATCCCGCCCCAAATACCGTGCTCGATACGTTGGTCGAGGGCGTAGGCCAGGCACTCGGTCCGGACCCCGCACCCGCCGCACAGCACCTTGGCGCGGTTCTGTGCCGCGCCCTCGACGAACAAGTCGTCCGGGTCGGCTGTCCGGCAAAGCCCCTGCTCGCTCCAGTCGGTGTCCGCCATCCCGTGATGCCGTCCTCTCCCCTGCCCGCCCTGCCGTTGCCTCGGTCGGAGGCAGCGGGCATATGACATTACGCCGTTCGCCGCTTACTCCTTCCTCCGCTGCGCAGCATCACACCTTCGAGTGAGCGACATTTGCCTTCTGGACACCGCGACGCTAGAGACCGTTGTCTTGATGCATTCGATGGCGCCGCCTTGCCGGTTGATCTGCGCCGGGGTCCATGGCGCGCTTGGAGTACGGGCTGTGCCGCGGGTCGGTCGGAGGCTTCTCGGAGCGGCCGTGGCCGCGACCGGCAGCGGGGCGACGCGGGCCAGGTCGCGTGCGTGCGCGGGTGGCCGTGCAGGAGCATCACGGCGGGACCGCTGCCGCCGTGACGTACCCACAACTGTGCCCCGTCGCCTTCGTATCGCGCGAGCTCGATTCGCCCCCGGGGAGGCGCCCGCCCAAGGGGCGGTGGAGTGACACTTCCACCAGTGCCGAGCGGCCTTACCCTCTACGGTGAAAAGGGCGCCCAAGGAGATTGGCGAGTGAGTGCGGACGAACAGGAAGGTGCGTCAGCTCGTGAGCGCCCTGATCGACAGGGCGCGTACGAACCGGGAGATGCGGCGCCTGGCGGACGTGCTGATCGGGCCGATCCAGGTCCCGGTGCCCGCGGACCCCGACGAACTCTTCGAGGCGCTCGTCCTGTCCGTCAACCGGTGGCGGGGGCGTCAGGTACGGGTGCACGAACGATCGTTCCCCGTCGCGCTGCGGGCCACCGGCATGTGGATGGAGCGCCGCGCCCCCGACGGTGACATCGCCGACCACATCATCATCGAGGAACACGCGGCCGCCTGGCACAAGTTCGTGATCTTCGGCCACGAGGTGTGGCACATGTACAAGGACGAGGCGATCGGCCCGTCCCAGCTGGCCGCCGCGTCCCGGACCGACTTCGTCGAGTGCGCGGAGAAGGAAGCGGAAACGTTCGGCCTGCTGATAGCCCAACGGCTGCGGCCCTGGCTCCAGGCGGCGCCGGACTCCGTGTACGCGGCCAGGAGCGGCACCGACAACGTGGCCGGCCGCATCGGAGCTGCCCTCAACTACCGGGGAACCAAGTGATCAACTACATCAGCTGCGGCGTTCTCTGGCTCGGCCTCGCACTCAAGCTCCGCGACCTCGTCGGCCACCGCGGCGACCCCTTCCTGCGCGCCATCACCGCTCTCCTGGCCCTCGCGAGCCTGTGCTGGCTCCTCGGCTCTCCGCCGACCGTGGGCGCGATCAACCGGACCACCGGCATCGCGAACCTCGCCGCTCCCCTGACCTACGCCGTCATCACCGCGTACAGCGCCGCGTGCCTGGTCCTCGTCGTCTACTGGCGTGACGGCCGGCGCGGCCGCGCGACGGCCCGCCGCTGGATCATCAGCTACGCCGTCGTCATCGCCGCGATCGGCCTGCTCTTCGCACTCGGTGACACCCGCACCGAGCGACGGGTCGACTTCGACACCTACTACGCCACCACGCCGTACGTCAGCGAGATGATCGTGCTGTACCTGGTGGCCCACCTGACGGCCGTCACCGTCACCGGCCTGTGGTCCGTGCGGTGGGCCATGGGCGGCACCGTCCACGGCTGGGTGCGGGCGAGCCTTCTCACGCTCGGTCTCGGCACCGTGCTGAGCGCCGGATACAGCCTGTCCAGGCTCGTCGCCGCCGTGGCCCGGTGGTGCGGCGAGGACTGGACCGTCCTCGCCACCAAGCTGTCCCCCGGCTTCGCGGGGGCGGGCGCCTTCCTCACCGTCGCCGGCGTCCTCCTGCCCTTCATCGGGCACCATGTCACGCGCTGGCGGCACGAGTTGCGCGCGTACACGCAACTCGCTCCGCTGGAGCGCCAGCTCGAGGAGCTGCTCAAGCGGCGGACGCTGCGACTGCGCCGGCCGCTGTCCCCGCTGGTGTGGCTGCCCTGGCGCCAGAGCAGCATCCACAACGGCCTCAACGCCCTCCAGGTCCACCTCAACCAGGACCTGTACGAGCAGACCTACGCGCGCGAACGACAACGGACGGACGACCGGCAGCAGGCCGAGGCGACCGCTCTCGCCGCGACCATCGCGGCCGCGGCCGTCAGCGAGCGCGCCGGCCGCCCCGCGCCCGGTACCGAAGGCCACGGCCTCCTCGAGCCACGGCATCTGGAGCTGGCCGTCCTGGTCCGTATCGCCGGTGCCCTGAACGCTCCCGGCCGCGTCGTGCCGGCCCCGGCACACACCGACGCGGCCGCGGGAAGCACCGCGTGATCCAGGCCTCGCCACCACATCGTCCCCTCCCCACGCGGGTCTGATTGGAGTTCCCAGGCATGAGCCTCGTCGTATACGTCGCGGCGGCCGTGTTAGCGGCGGCGGCGCTGCTGTTGATCCCGGCCGGCCCCCGCATGCTCCTGCGCAACCCGCTCACGGCCTCGACCTGCGTCGCCGTCGCCCTCGGCGCGTGCTGCTTCGCGTGCTCCGCACCCGCGACCCTCGCCGCGGTCAACGAGATGACAGGCGTACCGAACTTCGGTGCGCCCATGACCTACTCGACCATCAGCGCCTACAGCGCCTCACTGCTCGTCCTGCTGATCAACTGGCGTGGCGGCCCTCCCGGCGAGATCCGCAGGATGGTCACGCGCATCATCGCCGCCTACGGCCTGCTCATCGTCGCGATCATCGTGCTGTTCGACATGGCCGACGCCCCGGTCGAACGCCTGCGTGACCTCGACACCTACTACGCGCGCACCCCGTACATGCGGGAGATGATCAGCCTCTACCTGATCGGGCACGGCGTGTGCGCCGTGATCATGATCGTCGTGTGTCTCAGATGGTCCCGTACGGTCACCGGCCTGCTGCGGACGGGCCTGCGGCTGATCATGTGGGGGCTGGTCCTCGACGTGGTCGGCTTCGAACTGGCGAAGATCATCGCCGTGCTGGCGCGGTGGGCCGGCAGGGATCTCGACTGGCTCTCCACCTCTGTCGCGCCCCCCGTGGTGTCCCTCGGCGCGCTGGTGTGCAGCCTCGGCTTCGTCCTGCCCCGGCTCCTTCCGGTGGCCCGGGGCCACTGGGACAGCGCCAGGGACTGCCGGGAGCTCCAGCCGCTGTGGGAAGAGGTGAAGGCGGTGACCACGGCCCCGAAGCCCTCCCCGGCCTGGTGGCAGCTCCCCAAGGCCCGGCTGCAGCTGCTGGAGCTCGCCATCCACGACGCCCTGCTCCAGCTCGTCCCCGCCTTCGACCTCGACCTCGGCCGGCGTGTGCTCGCCTCCGCCACGAGCCGGGGACACGCGCAGGACGAGGCGCGCGTCATCTCGGAGGCCGCCATGGTCGTGGGCGCCGTCGAGCAGGTCCGGTCCTCGGCCCCCGACCCGGACGACGCCGGGGCCGAGCGGGGCAGGTACCCGCTGCCCGCCACCGCCGGCACGAAGGAACTGGTCCGCCTCGCGCAGGCCCTGGCCCTGCTGCCCCACTTCCACGAGTCCCGCGCAACGGTGCGGTGATGGCTCCCACCACTGAGCAAGGAGAAGACCTCATGTCGCGTAAGGCTGTCGTCATCGGCGCCGGCGTGGCCGGCATTCTGGCCGCGGCCGCGCTCGCCCCGGTGGTCGATCAGGTGGTCGTGCTGGACCGTGACGCCCTCCCCGACGGACCCGAGCACCGCAAAGGCGTGCCCCAGGGCCGGCACGCGCACCTGATGATGGACGGCGGCCTCGAGGCCATGGACGCGCTCGTCCCCGGCACGGACATGCGGGGTCGCCTCCTGGCGGCCGGCGCCCACGAGATTCATCTGTCCCGGGACATGATCGCGCTGACGCCCGAGGGTTGGTTCCACCGTTGGCGCCGCCGCGAGCACCCCATGATCACCTGTAGTCGGGCGCTGCTGGACTGGTCCGTGCGCACGGCGGTCCTGGACGGCTGCACCGGCATCGAGATCCGGCGGGCACAGGTCGTCGGGCTGGTCGGCGGCGCCGAGCGGGTCACCGGCGTCCGTGTCCTGGCGGACGGTGCCGAGGAGTGTGTGGACGCCGACTTCGTGGTGGACGCGAGCGGGCGCGGTTCGCGGATCGTGAAGTGGCTGGAGCGGCTCGGCATCGACGGCATCCGTGAACGGACCGTCGACTCGGGCCTGGTCAACTCCACGCGGATCTACCGTGTCCCGCCGGGTGCCGAGGACTGGCCGCTCACCCTCGTGCAGCCCCGCCCCCACACGGGCGAGCCGGGTCGCAGCGGAATGATCGTGCCGATCGAGGGCGGCCGGTGGATGGTCAGCCTCGGCGGATCCCGCGGTGGCGAGCCCCCGAAGGATCCGGACGAGTTCGTGCGGTACGCGCTGGAGCTCCCCCACCCCATCGTGGGCCGGCTCATCGCCGGCGCCGAACCGCTCACGCAGGTGTTCACCAGCCACAGCACGAGCAACGCCCGCCGCTATCTGGAGAAGGCCCCCTCCTGGCCCGACGGTCTCGTGGTGCTGGGCGACGCTCTGGCCACCTTCAACCCGTCCTACGGTCAGGGGATGTCGGTCGCGGCCCTGGGCGCCCGGATACTCGCACGGAACGTGCACCGGCGGTGGGGCGGCCCTGGTCTGGCTCGCCGCATCCAGCGCGAGCTGGCCAAGCCCGTGGAGGGTGCCTGGACGCTGGCCGTCAGCTCCGACGTCCTGTACCCCGACGTCATCGGCGGCGAGCCGACCGCCGCGGACCTGCTCGCCGCGAAGTACTCCAGGCGGCTCACGCGGGCCGCGACCGGCTCGTACATGGCCGCGTCGGCGCTGTGGGACGTCACCGGTCTGCGGGCCGCCCCCTCGCGGCTCATGCGGCCGGGGGCGCTCCTGGCCGCCCTGAACGGCCCGTCGCTGCCCCCGCTGTCGGGTCCGCCGCTGACACCCGGGGAACACGGGATCCTCGCCGCGCTCACCTGTGACGGGAAGACCGGGGCCCCGGTCACGCCGTAGGGGCTGTTGCGAATGTGGCCTCGTCGTCCGGAGGGCAAAGGACCGCTTTCGCAACCGGCCCTGGGCCGTGTCCGGCCTGGCCGCCGGCGCCGTGGGCCGGCGGCCAGCCGGCCTGGGCGGCACGACCGGGCCCGCAGCGGTCCGGCGACCTCCGTGCCGCCCGTGACCGGG
Source organism: Streptomyces sp. IBSBF 3136 (assembly GCF_036815105.1). NCBI lineage: Bacteria > Bacillati > Actinomycetota > Actinomycetes > Kitasatosporales > Streptomycetaceae > Streptomyces > Streptomyces sp. IBSBF 3136. The sequence continues at coordinate 18,337 of NZ_JAJSZC010000028.1, read as the reverse complement.
TGCTCACGAACGGGGGCGTGCCGTGCGGTCCGGGGGTGTCGCAAGGGCGGTGGCACCCGGCAGGATCGACGTCATGGACTTCCGACATGCCGTTGCCGCCGATGCCCCGGCCATGGCCGAACTCTTCGCCGCCAACCACCACGACGCGCTCACGGAGCAGGAGCGTGCGGAGCGGGGCTTCGTGCAGGGGGACTTCGACGCCGGCACGCTGCGTTCGATGGCCGAGGAGGGGAGCCTGCTCGTCGCGGACGACGACGGGCGCCTGGCCGGCCTGCTCGGGCTGGTCTCTCCGGAGAACCTGCCCGGTCCGCCCCCGCCGGTCCGGGCCCTGCTGGACGCGCAGGATTCGCTGGAGTGGCGAGGACGCCCGCTGCGTTCCACCGCCTTCCTGCTCTACGGGCCCGTGGTGGTCGCCGCCGCTTACCGCGGGAAGGGGGTGGCCCGGGGACTGTTCACGGCGGCCCTGCGGGCGGCCGCGGGCCGGGCGGATGTGATGGTCGCCTTCATCGAACTGGCCAACCGTGCCTCGTGGAAGGTCCACGTGGACGGATTCGGCATGACCCCCCTGGGAGAGTTCACCATCGGCGAGCGTGCCTACGGCGTCGTCGGTGCGTCCACCCGGCCGGAGACGACGCCCGGCACCTGAGCGGGACACCACTGCCCTCCCCGGCGGGCGGAACCAGGGCGCCGCGCGCCCTGGCACGCCGGCAAGGCCCGGCTACCGCTCGGGCAGCCGGTGCAGGGTCAGGTCGGTGAGGCTGCCGTCGGTGAGCGCCGCGGTCAGGTAGGTGCGGTAGGGCTGGCGGCGGCGGTCGGTCGGGGAGCCCGGGTTGAGCAGCCGCAGCCCGCCGGGCGCGGTGCTGTCCCAGGGGATGTGGCTGTGTCCGAAGACCAGCACGTCCAGGTCGGGGAAGCGGGCGGCGCAGCGGGCCTCGCGGCCCTTCGCGGGCCCGGTCTCGTGGACCACGCCGAAGCGCAGGCCGTCGAGTTCGGCGTACGCCACCTCGGGGAGCCGGGCCCGCAGTTCGGGGCCGTCGTTGTTGCCGTACACGCCGATCAGCCGGCGGCTGCGGCTCTCCAGCAGGTCGAGGGTGGCGGTGTCCACCCAGTCACCGGCGTGGAACACGACGTCGGCGTCCGGGAGTTCGGCGAGCAGCCGGTCCGGGAGCCGCTTGGCGCGCTTGGGCAGATGGGTGTCGGACATGATGAGCAGACGCACGCCACCAGCCTAGGGGTGTCAGGAGGCCAGACGCCGGATCGCGGTCACCGCGCCGAGGACGGCGGCGCCGGTGCCGAGGGCGGTGGCGGCCGGGTGCCGTACCAGGATCTCCTGCCAGGAGCGGGCGTGGGAGCTCTCGTCGAAGGAGCCGTGGGCGCCCTGGTCCTCGGCGCGCTCCCGGTCGGCGGGTTCGAAGAGGTTGCTGAGGCCGGACGGCGGGACGCTGTCGGTCTGCTGGGAGTCGAAGCCGGTGCGGGCCAGGTAGCGGTCGAGCAGGGCGGGAGCCAGCCGGTTGGCCCAGATCGTGGCCACGGTGGTGGCGCCGACGTAGTACTGCTTGCGGCGCGGGTGGTCGGCGGCGTACGCCACTCCGCGCGCGGCGACCTCCGGCTGGTAGATCGGCGGCACCGGCATCGGGTGTTTGGCCAGCCGGTCGCGGACCCAGTCGAACTGGGGCGTGTTGACGGCCGGCATCTGGGCGACGGTGACGTGCACGTTGCTCCCGCGGTGCAGCAGTTCGACGCGCAGGGCGGAGGTGAAGCCGTTGATGGCGTGCTTGGCCCCGCAGTACCCCGACTGGAGCGGGATCGACCGCTCGCCCAGCGCGGAGCCGACCTGCACGATGGTGCCGCGGTCGCGGGGCAGCATGCGCTTGAGCGCCGTACGGGTGCCGTTGACGAAGCCGAGGTAGGTCACCTCCGTGATCCGCTTGTACTCCTCGGGGGTGATCTCCTCGAACGGTGCGAACACGCTGGAGAAGGCGCAGTTGATCCACACGTCGATGGGGCCGAACTCCCTCTCCGCGGCCTCGGCCACGGCCTCCACCTGCGCCGGGTCGGAGACGTCGGCGGTCTGGACGAGCGGGCGCCCGCCGAGCGCCGCGACCTCGTCGGCCGCCGCTTCGAGACCGCCCTTGCCGCGGGCGACGAGCACGACGTCGGCGCCGCGCCGGCCGTAGAGGCGGGCGGTGGCGCGGCCGATTCCGGCGCTCGCCCCGGTGATGACGACGGTGGGCATCTTCCTCTTCTCCTCTCGCGGGAACGCGTGCGGTTCCCGGTTCCGGCTCGCTCCGGGCTCTCTTCCCGTGCGGGTGTACGGGCTGTGCGGGCTGTGGGGTGTGGTCCGGGTGCCATTGCGGCGACCGTGCCGGCCGGCGCCTCCCTCAGGTGCGGTGCCGCAGCCGCCGCGCCGCGCCGGTGCCGGCCGCGGCGGCCAGGGCCGCAATGGAGGCGGTCGTCGCCCAGCGCAGGACGCGGGACGGCCGGTGCGGGCGGTCGGCCAGGCGTTCGGGTTTCTCGGTGGGCAGGTTGCCGTCCAGGGCCAGGGCGAGGACCTCGGCGAGGTGCAGCGCGCGGCGGCCGGTGCCGCCCTCCTCGATCTGGGTGCGGCAGCTGAAGCCGTCGGCGAGGACCAGGCTGCCCGGGGCGGCGGCGCGGACGGCGGGCAGGACACCCTGCTCGCCGACGGCCATGGACACCTCGTGGTGGCCGCGTTCGAAGCCGAAGTTGCCGGCCAGGCCGCAGCAGCCCTCGTCGAGGACCTCGGCGTCGAGGTGGGCCCGGCGCATGAGTTCGCGGTCGGCGTCGAACTTCATGACGGCGTGCTGGTGGCAGTGGGTCTGCACGGTGGCGTGCCGGGCCGGTTGCGGGGGCCGCCAGCCGTCGGGCGCGTGGTGGACGAGCTGTTCGGCGAAGGTGCGGACCTGCCCGGCGAGCCGCTGCACGTCCTGGTCGGCGGGGAGCAGTTCGGGGGCGTCGGACCGGAAGACGGCGGTGCAGGAGGGTTCGAGGCCGATGACGGGGGTGCCGGCGTCCAGATAGGGGCGCAGCACGTCGAGGGTGCGGCGCAGCACCCTCTCGGCGACGGGGAGCTGGCCGGTGGAGATCCAGGTCAGGCCGCAGCACACCGGCCTGGTGGGTACCGCGACCCGGAAGCCGGCGTCCTCCAGGACCCGTACGGCCGACTTGGCGATCGAGGGGTGGAAGTAGGTGCTGAAGGTGTCGGGCCACAGGACCACGGTGCGCGGGTCGGCCGGGTCGGGTTCGTCGCCACCCCGGGCCTGCCACCACTGTAGGAAGGACTGCCGGGCGAACACCGGGGCCGAGCGGGCCGCGGCGACGCCGGCCAGCCGTTTGCCGGCGCCGGCGAGGCCGGGCGCGTGCAGCGCGAGGTTGACCAGGGCCGGGGAGAGACGGGACAGCCGGGCCCACAGGGGCAGCCAGCCCATCGAGTAGTGGGCGGCGGGCCGCATCCGGCCCGCGTAGTGCCGGGAGAGGAACTCGGCCTTGAGGGTCGCCATGTCGACGCCGGTCGGGCAGTCGGACTTGCAGCCCTTGCAGGCCAGGCAGAGGTCCAGCGCGTCGCGCACCTCGGTGGACCGCCAGCCGTCCTTGATCACCGAGTCGGCGTGCCCGTCCAGCATCTCGAAGAGCAGCCGGGCCCGGCCCCGGGTGGAGTGCTCCTCCTCCCGGGTGGCCCGGTAGGAGGGGCACATCACGCCGCCGGAGTGGCTGCGGCAGTTGCCGATGCCGACGCAGCGCATGACGGCGCGGTTGAAGGAGTGGTCGTCCTCGGGGAACCGGAAGTGGGTGGCGGGGGTGTCGGGACGCCAGGTGGGGCCGAGGCGCAGTTGCCCGTCGACCGGGTTGGGGTCGACGACCTTGCCCGGGTTCATCCGGTTGCCGGGGTCGAACAGCGCCTTCAGTTCGCCGAAGGCGGTCACGAGGCGTTCGCCGAACATCCGGGTGAGCAGTTCGCCCCGGGACTGCCCGTCACCGTGCTCGCCGGACAGGGAGCCCTCGTAGGAGGCGACGAGGTCGGCGGCCCGCTCGACGAAGCGGCGGAAGCGGGCGACGCCGTCGGCGGTCCTGAGGCCGAAGGGGATGCGGGTGTGGACGCAGCCCTGCCCGAAGTGCCCGTACAGGGACGGGTGGTCGTAGTCGAACTCCTCGAACAGCTTCTTCAGGTCCCGCAGGTAGTCGCCGAGCCGCTCGGGCGGGACGGCGGAGTCCTCCCACCCCTCCCAGGCCTCGCGGTCGTCCGGCGGTCGTGCGGTGACGCCGAGTCCCGCCTCGCGGGCCCTGAGCATCTTCTGCTCGCGCTCGGGGTTGTCGGAGAAGGCGACGTTCGCGTCCTTCTCGCCGCGGCCGACGGCCCGCAGCAGGGCGTGCGCCTGCTCGTCGACGGCCTCCTGGCTGTCGCCGCTGAACTGCACCATCAGCCAGCTGTCGCCCTCGGGAAGGATGTGGAGGGATTCGAGGTAGGCGCCCTCCTCGCGCATGAGTTGGGCCATGCGGCCGTCCAGGGCCTCCAGCTGGCTCGGCGAGCAGTGCTCCAGGAGGGGGGAGACGTCGTCGGCGGCGGCGCAGATGTCCTCGTAGCCGAGGACCAGGAGCGACTGGTACGCGGGTACCGGGACGAGGTCGAGTTCGGCGCGCAGGACGGTCACCAGGGTGCCCTCGCTGCCGACGAGCGCCTTGGCCACGTCGAAGCCGTTCTCGGGCAGCAGGGAGTCGAGGTTGTAGCCGGAGACGCGGCGCGGGATCTTGGGGAAGCCACGCCTGATGTCCCCCATGTACGCGGTGGCGATGCGGTCCATGCCGCTGTAGAGCTCGGCGAGCCGCCCGCCGCCGGCCTCGATCCGGGCGCGTTCGCCGGGCGAGGTGGGGCCCACCCAGGCGCGCTGCCCGTCGTAGGTGAGGATCTCCAGGCGGCGCACGTTGTCGACGGTCTTGCCGTAGGCCTGGGCCGAGGCGCCGCAGGAGTTGTTGCCGATCATGCCGCCGAGGGCGCAGTGACTGTGGGTGGACGGCTTGGGCCCGAACTGCAGCCCGTGCACGGCGAGTCGCCGGTTGAGGACGTCCAGGACGATGCCGGGCTCCACCACGCAGGAGCGGGCGTCGGGGTCCACGGACAGCAGCCGGTCGCAGTACTTGGTCCAGTCGATCACCACGGCGGTGTTGGTCGTCTGCCCGGCGAGGCTGGTGCCGCCGCCGCGGGAGAGGACCGGGACGTCGAAGCGCGCACAGACGGACACCGCCCGGGCGCCCGCCTCCACCGTGCGCGGCACCACCACGCCGAGCGGCACCTGCCGGTAGTTCGAGCCGTCCGTGACATAGGCGCCACGACTGCCCGCGTCGAAGCGGACTTCCCCGTCCACTTCGTCCCCGAGTGCGGCCTCCAGACCGGAGATGTCCCGCTGGGTCATCTGCGCTCCCTGCGTTCACCGAGGTGCTGCTCCGTCCGAGGAGGGGCGAGTACCCGGGCAACTCATCAGTCAAAACTGAACAGCCCGGACTGGACAGTTTGTTCTGCGGGACCTAGGGTGACGGCATGGCCGACATCTCCGAATCCGCCGTCCGCACCGCGCGTGACCTGCGCGTGGTGTTCAGCCGACTGCGGCGCCGCATCCGCGAGGTCGCGCAGGACGCCGACCTGACTCCGTCCCAGGAGTCGGCCCTGTCCCTGGTCGGCAAGCACGGCGCGGCCACGGCCAGCGCGCTCGCCGCGGCGGAGGGGGTGCGCCCGCAGTCGATGGCGACCACGCTCGCCGCCCTGGACCAGCACGGCCTGATCCGGCGCGCCCCCGACCCCGACGACGGCCGCCGCCAGCTGGTCACCCTCACCGAGGCCGGCCGGGCCCGGGTCGAGGGGAACAAGCAGCTGCGCGAGGAGTGGCTGGCCCGCGCCTTCCAGGACCGCTACACCGAGGAGGAGCGGCAGGCGGTCCTGCGGGCGCTGGAGCTGATGGAGCGGCTCTCGCGGCCCTGACACCGGGGGCTACGCCGGCGGGCCCTTCGCCTCTCCCCCGCCGAATCCGTCCGAACACTGACCCGCACGGCCAGGTCCGGCCCGCCGCCGCACCCGCCCGACCGTCCCACCGCCCTGTCCCTCGACTTCCCGTCCCTCGACTTGCCGTCTCTCGACGTCCCGTCCCTGGACGTCCCACGCCTCGAAAGGCCCGACCGACCCATGTCGCTCACCACGCTCGACCCCCGCACCGCCCTCGTCGCGATCGACCTGCAGAACGGCATCGTGGGCATGCCGACCCAGCCGCACGCCGCCGCCGACGTCGTGGCGCGCACGGCCGAACTCGCCGGCGCCTTCCGGGACCGCGGTCTGCCCGTGGTGCTGGTCCGGGTCTCCTTCTCGCCCGACTGGGCGGACGCCGTGCCCGGCCGCACCGAGCGCCAGGCCCGCGGTCTCGCCTTCCCGGAGGGCTGGGACGTCGTCGTCGACGAGCTGTCCGGCCACGCCGGTGACATCCGCGTCACCAAGCACAACTGGAGCGCCTTCCACGGCACCGACCTGGAGGTGCAGCTCCGCCGCCGCGGCATCACCCAGATCGTGCTGGCCGGCATCGCCACCAGCATCGGCGTCGAGTCCACCGCCCGCGACGCCTACGCCCACGGCTACCACGTCACCCTCGCCACGGACGCCATGGCGGACAGCGACCCCGAGGCGCACCGGGGCAGCGTCGAGCGGATCTTCCCGCGGCTCGGCGAGAGCGGCACCACGGCCGAGATCCTGGAGCTGCTGGCCAAGACGCACGCCTGACCAGCGGGTCCGGCGCCCGGTGCGGGCGGCCAACCGCCCCCGCCGGGCGCCGCGTTAACATTTCGGCCACGCGCACCGTGCCGCCCAGGTCACGGAAAGCGAACCAAGGGGGCTTGGAAGCCGGATGCCGGTCAAGGTCAGCGTCGTCGTACCCGTGTACAACCCCGGTCCGTACATCGAGGAGTGCGTCGCCTCGCTGCTGCGGCAGTCGCTGCCTCCCGACGAGTTCGAAGTGATCTTCGTGGACGACGGCTCGACGGACGCCACCCCCTCCCGTCTCGACGCGCTCGCCGCCGAGCACCCGCACATCACCGTCATCCACCAGGAGAACTCCGGCTGGTCCGGCAAGCCCCGCAACGTGGGCATCGAAGCCTCCCGCGGCGAGTTCGTGATGTTCGTGGACAACGACGACCACCTCGGCGACGAGGCCCTGGAACGGATGTACGCGTACGGGGTCGCGAACGACGCCGACGTGATCGTGGGCAAGATGGCCGGCAAGGGCCGCCCGGTGCCGGTGGAGCTGTTCCGCCGCAACCGGCCGCGCGCCACCGTGGCCGACGCCCCGCTGATCGACAGCCTCACCCCGCACAAGATGCTCCGGCGCGCCTTCCTCGAGCGCACCGGACTGCGCTTCCCCGAGGGCCGGCGGCGCCTCGAGGACCACGTCTTCGTCACCGAGGCATACCTGCGCGCGGACAACGTCTCGGTGCTCGGCGACTACGTCTGCTACTACCACGTCAAACGTGAGGACGCCGCCAACGCCGGCTTCCAGCGCTTCGAGCCCGTCGGCTACTTCAAGAACCTCCGCGAGGCCCTCGACGTCGTCGAGCGGTACACCGAGCCGGGCCCGCTGCGCGACCGGCTGCTGCGCCGCTGGCTGCGGGTGGAGATGGTCGAGCGGATGAGCGGGCGCCGGCTGCTGGCGATGCCCGACGACTACCGGCGCGAGCTGCTGCGGGAGATGCGCGCGGTCGTCGTGGAGCGCTTCGGCCCCGGGGTCGCCACCGGGCTGCGGCCCGACCAGCGGATCGTCGCCGCCCTGATCCGCGAGGACCGGTACGACGACCTCGTCGCCTACGCCGCGTGGGAGACCGAGGTGCGGCCGAAGGCCGCCCCGACGGCCGTCGAGTGGCAGGAGGGCACGCTGCGCGTGCGCTTCACCGCGGAGTACCACGGCCCCGACGGCGCCCTGACCGTGGACCCGGGCGCGCCCCGCCCCGCGGCCGACGGCGTGCCCGCCGACCTCGCGGAGGCAGCGGAACGGCTGGCCGCGGCGGCCGCCGACGGTTTCGAGGACGCGCGCGCCGATCTCGTGCTGCGCGACCGGCAGACCGCCGCGTCCTTCTTCCAGCCGGTGGAGGTCACCCGCGAACGCGTCCCGGCCGGGGACGGCCGGGTCCGGCTGGTGCTGCGCGGCACGGCCACCGTCGACCCCGCCCGCGCGGCGGGCGGCGCCGCGCTGTCCGGCGGCCTCTGGGACGCCCACGTCCGGGTCTCGCTCGGCGGCTGGACCAAGGAGTGCCGGCTGGGCCCCGCCCCCGAGCGGGCGGCCGCGCTGCCGCCGGCCGGGATCGTCGCCGGCCGGGTGGTGCTGCCGTACTGGACGAAGCAGTACCGCAACTTCTCCCTGGACGTGGACCGGGCCGTCAGGTCGCTCGGCCTGCACCGGCTCACCCCGGCGGACGCGGCGGTGTCCGACACCGAGGTGCTGACCGTCGCGCTGCCGCTGCACGTCCCGGACACCACCGACGTCGCGGTCCGGCTGACCGACATCGCCTCCGGCCGGACGCTCGACCGGGCGGCCGTACTGACGCCCGCCGACGGCGCCCACGCGCTGCTGGAGGCCGCGCTCCCGTCGCACGAGCTGCGCAGCACCACCTGGCGGACCGATCTGCGCCCGGCCGACGGCCGGGTCCTCGCGCTGCCGCTGCTGCTGCGGGCCGGCCGGACCCGGGGCGCCGTCGAGGTGACCCGCACCGCGCCGCCCGGGCTGCTGCGGCGGGTGCTGCGCGGGGCGCGGCGCCTGCTCGGCGCCGTACGGGGCAAGACGACGACTCGAAGGGCCTGACGGGATGCGGCAGTTGGAGATAGCGGGCGCCTGGGTGCTGGAGCCCAAGGTGTTCCCGGACGACCGGGGCAGCTTCCACGAGTGGTACCGGGGCGCGGAGTTCCGCGAGGCCACCGGGTACGACCTCGCGCTCGCCCAGGCCAACTGCTCGGTGTCGCGGCGGGGCGTGCTGCGCGGCGTCCACTTCGCCGATGTGCCGCCCGGGCAGGCCAAGTACGTCACCTGTGTGCGCGGTGCCGTCCTGGACGTGGTCGTGGACATCCGGGTGGGCTCGCCCACCTTCGGCCGGTGGGAGGCGGTGCGCCTGGACGACGACACCCGGCACGCCCTGTTCCTCGCGGAGGGTCTCGGGCACGCCTTCATGGCGCTGACCGACGACGCCACGGTGGTGTACCTGTGCTCGGCCGGCTACGCGCCGGGGCGCGAGCACGGCGTGCACCCGCTCGATCCCGGCCTGGCCATCGCCTGGCCGGAGGGCGTCGAGCCGGTGCTGTCGGCGAAGGACGCCGAGGCGCCCACCCTCGCCGAGGCGGAGCGGTCCGGGCTGCTGCCCAGCTACGCGGACTGCTCCGCCCACTACGAGCGGCTGCGCTCGGGCCGGTTCAGCGGCTGACGGAGTACGGCGCCAGCGCGCGCCGCAGCGGCTCCCAGCCGCGGGCCCGTCCGGTCCCGCGGTTGCGGGCCGCCACCAGCGGCTTCCAGAAGCCGGCGCCGAGGAAGTCCCCGGGCTCGACGGCCGTGGTGCGCCCCAGGACGGACTCGGGCACCTTCTGCGGGTCGGGCACCTCGAACTCCGCGACGATCTCGTCGTAGCGGTCCTTCAGGACGGTGTTCGCCGGGTCGGCGCCGAACACCACCAGCTGGCCGGTGGGGGCGGTGTCGACCAGGACCGTGACCAGGTCCGGCCGGTGCCGATTCAGGATCTCGACCAGCTTGTAGACGTCTCCGGTCCAGGCGTCGGTGTGCCGGTCGCGGGCGGCCTCGTCGACGTTGCGCGGGAGCATGTCGTCGAAGACGATCACGCTGGCCCAGTCCGCGTGCTTCTCGATGTTGATGAAGTCCCGCAGCGCGTACTCGAACAGGTGCATGCCGTCGATGAACGACAGGTCGAGGGTGGTGCGCTTCCAGTACCCGAACGGGCTGCGGTTGCGCGCCAGGTTGCGCAGCGGATGGCGCCCGCCCCTGAGGTGCGCGAGGGGGTTGTCGCGGGCGAAGAAGTCGTCGCTGGTGGCCTTGGCGAGATGCACGTCGCAGCGGATCTCCGTGACCACCTTGAACGCGGGGTCCACCGCGATGCTCGGCACCCGGGACAGCGTCAGGCTGCGACCGTCGTTGACGCCGATCTCCAGGTAGTTGCGGTTCGCGCTGACCTTGTGGAGCTCCCGCAGGAACTCGTGCCGTTTCACTGGGACATCTCCTGGCGGACGGGAGGCGGGGCATGGCTGCGTGAGCCGAGCGCCGCTCCCTCGGCTCGCCGCCTCACCCTAGTGGTGATCGCCCGGATCGGACCTTTGTTTGCCGCAAAGGGCCGCCGCCAAACGCGCCGCCCCGCCGCTCAGTCCTCGCCGCGCACTATGTGGTCCTCCGCCGCGGCGCCCTGCTGTGTGCGGGAACGTTCCAGCACGGCCGGCAGACAGGTGCGCGCCCGGGTGCCCTGCCGGCGCTTGGCCTTGGACCAGCCGGTCTCGGCGTAGGGGAGCGTGGTCTTCTCACTGCTGTGCGCGGTCACGGCGCTTCATCTTCCTTCTGGATTCCCTCGGGCTCCCGGGCCGGTGCGGGGAAAGCCTCCCACGCCCGGCCCGGCGCACGGTGTGTGCCGCCCGGGTCCCCTTGCCGCACGGCACGCAAACCCGGCAAAGACACCTCAGGTCCGGCCGCCGCCACCACCGCCGAAGGAACCACTGGATCCGGGCGACCAGCGCGGGCGCCGCTGGTCGTCGGCGCGCCGGGTGCCGACGTTGCCGAGCTGGTGAGGCGTGAGCCGCTCGCTCTCGTCCGTGGCGCGCGGCACCTCGTGGGGCTCCCGCATCTCGCGCGTCTCACGCACCGGCCCCTCGGGCGGGAGCGTGGGCTGCTCGTCCGGCCGGGGCGGGGCGGACTCCCCCCCGCGCACCCTCATGCCGAGCCGGACGGCCCACACCAGCCCGGCCGTGACGGCGACACCGGCGACGAGGACGAGGACGTATCCGAACACCTGACCGCCCGCGGCTGCTTCGTACGTGGCTGCGTTCATGAGCGCCGGGTACCCGGGGGCGCCCGGCGGATGCCTGGCGGATACCGTGCCGGGGGCGCTTCACCCGGACGGCCGAACGGGCCGCGGCCCCGACCGTGGGCCCGCAGGGCGTGGCGCGGACGGGCCTGTCGGCCCGCGGAGTAGCGTCGCCCGCGATGACCGAATCACCGGAAATCTCCGATATCAGGGAGATCACCGCGCGGTACTCGGCCCCCGCCCAGCGGCCCGGCCGGGCCCTGCTGCGCTGGGCCTTCACCGCCGACCACAAGGTGATCGGCCGGCTCTACATGGTCACCTCGTTCTCCTTCTTCCTGCTGGCCGGGCTGCTCGCGCTCGGCATGCGTGCCGAACTGGCGCGCCCCGGACTGCAGCTCCTGAGCGAGGAGAGCTACAACCAGTTCTTCACGATCCACGGCACCATCATGATGCTGCTGTTCGCCACGCCCATGTTCGCCGGTTTCGCCAACGCCGTGATGCCGCTGCAGATCGGCGCTCCCGACCTGGCGTTCCCGCGGCTGAACGCGATGTCGTACTGGATGTACCTGTTCGGCGGGCTGATGGTGGTCTCCGGCTTCGTGGTGCCCGGCGGGGCGGCGGCGTTCGGCTGGTTCGCGTACGCGCCGCTGAACAGCGCCTACTTCTCCCCCGGCGCAGGCGGCGACCTGTGGACCATGGGACTGGTGGTGTCGGGCGTCTCGACGACCCTGACCGCGGTGAACTTCATCGCCACCATCGTGTCCCTGCGCGCGCCGGGCCTGACCATGTTCCGCATGCCGATCTTCACCTGGAACGTGCTGTTCACCTCGATCCTGGTGCTGCCCTCGTTCCCGGTGCTCACCGCGGCGCTGCTGGCACTGGAGTCGGACCGCAAGTTCGGGGCGCACGTCTTCGACGCCTCGAACGGGGGCGCGCTGCTGTGGCAGCACCTGTTCTGGTTCTTCGGGCATCCCGAGGTGTACATCGTCGCGCTGCCGTTCTTCGGGATCATCTCCGAGATCATCCCGGTCTTCTCCCGCAAACCGCTGTTCGGCTATCTGCCGATGATCGGTGCGACGATCGGCATCACCATGCTGTCGGCGGTGGTGTGGGCGCACCACATGTTCGCCACCGGGGCGGTGCTGCTGCCGTTCTTCTCGATCATGTCGTTCCTGATCGCGGTGCCCACGGGCATCAAGTTCTTCGCGTGGACCGGGACGATGATCAACGGCTCGCTCTCGTTCGAGACGCCGATGCTGTGGTCGCTCGGGTTCATGGCGACGTTCCTGCTGGGTGGGCTCAGCGGGGTGCTGATCGCCTCACCGCCGCTGGACTTCCACCTGACCGACTCCTACTTCATCGTGGCCCACCTGCACTACGTGCTGTTCGGCACCGTGGTGTTCGCGATGTTCGCCGGTTTCTACTTCTGGTGGCCGAAGTTCACCGGGAAGATGCTGGACGAGCGGCTCGGCAAGTGGCACTTCTGGCTGCTGTTCCCGGGGTTCCAGGCGACCTTCCTCGTGCAGCACTGGCTGGGCGAGGAGGGCATGCCCCGCCGGTACGCGGACTACCTGCCGTCGGACGGCTTCACGCTGCTCAACGCCATCTCCTCGGCCGGGGCGTTCGTGATCGGCGTCTCCACGCTGCCGTTCCTGTACAACGTCTGGCGCACCGCCGTCCGGGGGAAGCGGGTCACCGAGGACGACCCGTGGGGCTGGGGCCGGGGCCTGGAGTGGGCGACGTCCTGCCCGCCGCCCCGGCACAACTTCGTGGCGCTGCCCCGGGTGCGGTCGGAGGCGCCCGCGTTCGACCTGCACCATCCGGACGTCGTGCGGATGGCCGAGGAGGAGGGACTGCGGTGAAGGCGGAGGCGATGCTGTTCGCCGGGGTGGCGCTGTTCTTCGGCGGGTCCGCCGCCCTGTACGGGGTGTGGTCGGGCGACGCGACGGGCACGACCGCGCTGGTGGTGGCGTGCGGGATGGCGGCGCTGATCGGCTTCTTCTGCTTCATCCAGTACCGGCGCCGGGGCGCACGGCCGCAGGACCGCACGGACGCGGACGTGGCGGACGCCGCCGGGCCGGTGGCGTTCTTCCCGGACGAGAGCCCGTTCCCCGTCGTCACCGCGCTGGGGTTCGCGCTGACGGCGACCGGTGTGGTCTACGGGCTGTGGCTGTTCCTCATCGGCCTGGTCGTTCTGGCTCGCGGGGTGTACGGGATGGTGTTCCAGTACGCCCGCCGGTGAGCACCCGGCGCGGCGCTCCGGGCCGGAACTCCTCGACGGGCTCGTGGTCGCTCTCGTAGCCGCCGGTGACGTTCTGGCGGATGTCGCCGGTGGGTACGCCCTCGGCCAGGCGCTCGCGCTCGGCCTCGGTGAGCGCCCGGCACAGCCAGCGGGTGACCAGGAAGGCGACGACGGGGGCGACCACGAGCGCGACGCGCAGGATCCAGGTCAGGGCGTCCACCGAGACGCGGAAGGACTGGGCGATGACGTCGTTGGCGCCGGCCACCAGCAGCACGACGTAGAAGACGGTGCCCGCCACCCCGAGGCCGGTGCGTACGGGACGCTCGCGCGGCCGGTCGCACAGGTGCTGCTCGCGGTACCACTCCCCGGTCAGGCGCTGCTCGACGAACGGGTAGGCGTACAGCACGCCGAACAGCAGGCCGGGCAGCACGACCGCCGGGAGGAGCACGTTCCACATGAGGGTGTGCCCCGCGAAGTTCGTCTCCCAGGGCGGCACCAGCCGCAGCGCGCCCTCCAGGAAGCCCACGTACCAGTCCGGCTGCGAGCCGGTGGAGTCCACGTCCGGGCGGTAGGGGCCGTAGGTCCACACCGGGTTGATCTGCGCGACGCCCGACATCAGCGTCAGGACGCCGCCCACGGTGAGGGACAGCCCCACGGAGGAGGCGGTGAACTGCGGGAAGAGCGGCTTGCCGAGGACGTTGCGGTTGCTGCGGCCGGGCCCCCGCCACTGCGTGTGCTTGAGGTGGAACACCAGGATGAGGTGGACCGTCACCAGGGCGAGGATCGCGCCCGGGAGCAGCAGGATGTGCAACGGGTACAGCCGGGTGATGATGTCGTGGCCCGGGTAGGGACCGCCGAAGGCGAGGAACGCCACGTACGTGCCCACCACGGGCAGAGACGTCATGATGCCCTGCGCGATGCGCAGTCCGGTGCCGGAGAGCAGGTCGTCGGGGAGCGAGTAGCCCGCGAAGCCCTCGGCGAGCGAGAGGACGAACAGGGTCAGCCCGATCGCCCAGTTCAGCTCGCGCGGCCGGCGGAAGGCGCCGGTGAAGAAGATCCGCAGCATGTGCAGGCCGATCGCGGCGATGAAGACCAGCGCGGCCCAGTGGTGGAGCTGCCGGATCAGCAGGCCGCCGCGCACGTCGAAGCTGATGTTCAGGGTGGAGTCGAAGGCGGCCGACACCAGCACACCGCGCAGGGGCACGTAGGAGCCGTCGTAGACGACTTCGGTCATCTCCGGCTGGAAGAAGAAGGTCAGCCACACCCCGGTCAGGATCAGCACCAGGAGGCTGTAGAGCGCGATCTCGCCGAGCAGGAACGACCAGTGCTCCGGGAACGCCTTGCGCAGCAGCGCGCCGCCCTCGAGCGCCGGCAGCCTGGCGTCCGCCGCGTCCGCGATCCGTTCCGCGCGGCGGGCGGCTCGGCTCACGTGTCCTCCGGTGCCGCCGCTCGTGCCACCTCGGCCTCCACCTCGGCGCGCGGCCGGCCCGTCTCGCGCGCGTACTCGTTCAGCGCGGTCTGCACGTCCCGGGCGAGGTCCCGCCAAGCGCGCAGCGCCGTCTCGTAGGTGCCCGACTGGGCGCCCGTCATCTGCTGGCCGGCCGGCGGGCCGTACGCGGTGCGCAGCTCGTCGACCATGCGCTGGGCTGCTTCGGCGGCCCGCTGCTTGGCCACCAGCTCTTCGAAGGTGTGTGCCACGTCAAGACCCTAGGCACGGTCGGCGCGACCCCGCCTCCCGAGCCGCCGCGGGCGGGCCGCAGCGCTACCCGGGTGGCGGATCGGCGCCGCCCGGACCGCCGCGCGCGGTCCCTACGGTCGGTCCGGCGACGGGCCGGTGTCCGGCACGAGGTCGGCCCACACCTGTTTGCCGCCGCTGACCGGCACCGAGCCCCAGGCGGCCGAGACCGCCTCGACCAGGAGGATGCCCCGCCCGCCGGTGGCCTCCCAGCCGATGCTGGTGGGTTTGACGGGGCTGCGCGGCGAGCCGTCGGCCACGGCGAGGCGGAGCCGGTGGTTGAGCAGGCTGAGATCGAGGCGGACCTGGCCCTCGGTGTGCACGAGGGCGTTGGTGACCAGCTCGGAGACGATGAGCAGGGCCGCGTCCATGGTGTCGCGCTCCACCCCCCAGGTGCGCAGGGTGCGCCGGGTGAAGCGGCGGGCGTGCCGGACGGCCTCCGGGACCCGCCACACGGTCCAGCTCTCGCGCAGCGGGCGTACGGCCATGCCGTCGTAGCGCATCAGCAGCAGGGCGACGTCGTCGCCGCGGTGCGCCCCGGTCAGCAGGGCGTCGGCGACCAGGCCGAGGTGGCCGGGGTCGGCGGCGGCCAGTTCCGCGGCGAACCGGGCCATGCCCTCGTCGATGTCGGCCTCGGCGGACTCCACCAGGCCGTCCGTGGTCAGCGCGAGCACCGTGCCGGGCTGGAGCCGGAGCGGGGTCATCGGGAACTCGGCCCGGGTGAGCACGCCGAGCGGCGGGCCGCCCTCGGCCTCGACGATCTCGGTTGAGCCGTCCGGGTGGCGCAGCACCGGCTGGAGGTGGCCGGCGCGCACGCACCAGGCGGTGCCCTGCTCCATGTCGACGTCGACGTAGCAGCAGGTGGCGAAGAGGTCGGTCTCCATGTCCACCAGCAGCCGGTTGGCGTGGGTGACGACGACGTCGGGGGCGTGGCCCTCGACCGCGTAGGCGCGCAGGGCGGTGCGCATCTGGCCCATGAGGGTGGCGGCGCCGGCGTTGTGGCCCTGGACGTCGCCGATGACGAAGGCCACGTGGTTGTCGACCAGCGGGATCACGTCGTACCAGTCGCCGCCGACCTCGAGACCGGCGGTGGTGGGCAGGTAACGGGCGACGGCGACCGCGCCGGGCAGCCTGGGCAGGCGGCGGGGCAGCAGGGTGCGCTGGAGCATGCCGACGAGTTCGTGCTCGGCGTCGAAGGCGTGCGCCCGCAGCAGGGCCTGTCCGGCGAGGCCGGCGGAGGCGGTGAGCAGGGCGCGCTCGTCGGGGGCGAACTCGTGCGGCTGGTCCCAGCCGATCAGGCAGGCGCCGGCCATGCGGCCGCCCGCGGGCAGCGGCAGCACGGCGAGGCCGCCGGGGCCCACCTCGGCGAGGGCGGGTTCCAGCGTGCTGCCGGCGGGCCAGATCCGGGAGCGGCCCTCGCGCAGAGCGGCGGCGAGGGTGGGCATGGCGCGCACCGGCGCGTCGGGCCACTCGGTGCGCCACTCGCTGCGCCACAGCTCGGGCCACGACTCGGGTTCGGGCGGGTCGAGCACGGTGACGACGAGGCGCTCGTTCTCCAGCTCGGCCAGGGCGAGACGGTCGGCCTGCAGGGGCTTGCGCAGGGCGACGACGACGGCCTTGCCGACGTCCTTGACCGTGCCGGCCATGGCGAGGGCGGCGGCCAGGCGCTGCACCCGGGCCACGTCGGTGACGTCGGAGCGCAGCGTCGAGGCGTCCGCGACGGTGCCGACGAGCCGGGTCGGGCGGCCCTCGCCGCTGCTCAGCATCCGCCCGCGCAGCCGCAGCCACTTGGGCGGTCCGGACGGCTGCAGGACGCGGAACTCCAGCTCGCGTTCGCCGATGGACATGTGGTCGGCCTCGACCACCGACATCAGGGCGGGCAGGTCCTCGGGCACGGTGAGGCCGAGGAGCGTCTCCACCCTGCCGTCGAACTTCTCCCGGCCGATCCCGAAGAGCCGCAGGATGGTGTCGCCGACCTCGACCCGGCCGCTGTCCATGGCCAGGCTGAACCGGTCGGCGGGCAGCTCGCCGGCCTCGGCGGCCGCGCCGATCGACGCGGGCACGGCCACCGCCCGGGCGACGAGTTCCAGACAGGCGCGGTCGTCGGTGCCGAAGCCGCCCGGGTGCTCACTGACGGCGAGCAGACAGCCGCTGCCGGCCGGGCCGAGCGGCAGTACCGCCACCGAGAAGTCGGCCGACGGGGTGCGGCGCGCCTCGGGGCAGTCGGCCAGCTCGGCCGGGCCGAGCCATACGGACCGCCCGGTGCGGTGCGCCTCCGCGACCGGCGAGGCGCCCGCGGCCGGATAGCTGTCGCGCAGGCCGTACAGCGTGCGCGGCAGTCCCGCCGACTCCGCGAGGCACAACCCGGCGGGGTCGGCGCCGGGCGCGTAGACCCCCGCGAACGCCGCCCCGGCGAACACAAGCGCCTGTTCGAGAACCCGGCGCAGCCGGTCGGGAGAGGCGGACACGTCGATGAGCGTTTCAAGGGCGGTCTCGGCACGCTCGGCTCTCGTTCTGCGCACCGCAGCACCCTCACTGGCCACTTGGCCATTACAGCGCGGATGGGCCGCCCGCGCAGCCCCTGCGGACGCATCACGCGCCGGGCGGCCGAGGTTCGCTCGAAAGCCGCCGAACACATCTTCACCCGTGCGTTCCGCACGGGCAGCTCATGGACGGCAGCTACTGTCCGCGACCCTGTGGCGTCACTGCGGGTCCGTCGTCGAGATCACCAGCAGCCTGGTCACGGTGCCGTCGTCGCCCACCACGTCGCGTACATGGCGGAAGCCCAGCCGGCGGCACATGGTCAGGCTGGCGGTGTTGTCACCGCCGACCATGCCGTAGGCCTCCTTCAGGCCCAGATTGTCGGCGGCGTGGCGGAGCAGGCCGCGGACCGCTTCGGTGCCCAGGCCCCGGCCCCAGTGCCCGGGGGCGAGGGCGGTGACCAGTTCGTGGCCGTCGACGTTGCCGGTCGGCTTCACCTCCGCGTGGCCGACGTAGACCTCCTCGTGCCACAGTCCCCAGACGTCGAATCTGTGCTGCGGGTAGACGTCGGTGAGGATGGCCTGGAACAGCGTGCGGATGTCGGCCTCCGGCACGCGTTCCTGGCCCATCCAGCGGCAGACCTCCTCGTCGCGCAGCAGGGCCACGAAGACGTCCTCGTCCTCGGGGCGGTAGGGCCGGAACGTGAGTCGTTCGGTGTGCAGGACGGGTGTCATGAGGGCTCCCCCGGTCGGACGGACGGTCGGATGGGTGGACGGGCGGGGGGGGGGGGGGGGGGGGGGGGGGGGGGGGGGGGGGGGGGGGGGGGG